>VGTA01000241.1 GCA_016874875.1 Deltaproteobacteria bacterium
CCCTCACCGCGCCTGGGGCTTCTACGGCCACCGCCTCAACCTCTACCGCGCCACCGTCCCCCACGAGGGGTTCGCGCTCCTGCGCGCGTGGGCGAGGCGACTCAGCGACAATTACTTCATCTACACCTCCAACGTGGACGGGCAGTTCCAGAAGGCGGGCTTCAGCCCCGACCGCTGCGTGGAGTGCCACGGCTCGATCCACCACGCGCAGCCCCTCAACGGCGACGGCGATGTCCACAGCGCCGAGGGGATGACGGTGGACGTGGACGAGACGCAGCTCCGCGCCCGCGACCCCCTCCCGCGCCACCCCAACATCCAGGGCCTCCCGCGCCCCAACATCCTCATGTTTGGGGACGACAGCTGGGACGAGTCGCGCACGCTTGAGCAGGCGGAGCGCTTAGGGGCGTGGCTCAAGGCGCAGGAGGGGCGGCGCGTGGCGGTGGTGGAGATGGGCGCGGGCACCACCATCCCCTCCGTCCGCAACTTTGGCGAGCGCGTCCTCGCCAACGACCCCGCCCGCGCCGCCCTCATCCGGATCAACCCGAGCGCCGCGGACGTGCCCGCGCGCGCCCCCGCGGGCCGCGCCGTGTCGCTCTTCGTGGGGGCCCTGGAGGGGCTGCGGGGCATCGACGCCGCGCTCAGCGCGGGCTGAGGCGCTTTACTTTAGCTCACGTACACCGGGAAGCGGGCGCACAGGGCGCGCACCCGCTCGCGCGCCGCCTCCACCGCCGCCTCCCCCGCGCCGGCGTGGGCGGCGGGGTCGCGCGCCTCGGCGCTCAGGGCGTCCATCACGTCGCACATCCACCCGGCGAGGGCGGCGCACTCGCCCTCCCCAAAGCCGCGCGTGGTGACGGCGGGGGTGCCCACGCGGATTCCGCTCGTCACGAAGGGGCTCTTGGGGTCGTTGGGCACGGCGTTCTTGTTCACGGTGATGTGGGCGCGGTCGAGGGCGGCGTCCGCCGCCTTGCCGGTGATGCCCTTGGCGATCAGGCTCACCAGCATGAGGTGGTTGTCGGTGCCCCCAGAGACGATGTCGTAGCCGCGCGCCATGAACACCCCCGCCATCGCGCGGGCGTTCTGCACCACCCGCCCCTGGTAGGCGCGGAACCCCTCCGACATCGCCTCCTTGAACGCCACCGCCTTCGCCGCGATCACGTGCATCAGCGGCCCCCCCTGCATGCCGGGGAACACCGCGCCGCTCAGGCGCTTCTCGAGGTCGGCGTTGGCGCGCGCCAGGATCAGCCCGCTGCGGGGGCCGCGGAGGGTCTTGTGCGTGGTGGTGGTGACCACGTCGGCGTAGGGCACGGGGTTGGGGTACACCCCCGCCGCCACCAGCCCCGCCACGTGCGCCATGTCCACCAGCAGGTACGCGCCCACCTCGTCGGCGATGGCGCGGAAGCGCCCCCAGTCCATCACGCGCGAGTAGGCGGAGAACCCCGCCACGAGCAGCTTGGGCCTGTGCTCGAGGGCGAGGGCGCGCACCGCGTCGTAGTCGAGGAGTCCGTCGTCGTTGGTGGCGTACGACACCGCCTTGTAGGTGCGCCCCGAGAAGTTGACGCTCGCCCCGTGCGTGAGGTGCCCGCCGTGGGCGAGGCTCATGCCCAGGAGGGTGTCGCGGGGCTCGAGGAGCGCCAGGTACGCCGCGGCGTTGGCCTGCGACCCCGAGTGCGGCTGCACGTTGGCGTAGTCGGCGCCAAAGAGCTCCTTGGCGCGCTCGATGGCGAGGCGCTCCACCTCGTCCACGTGCTCACAGCCCCCGTAGTAGCGCTTGCCGGGGTAGCCCTCGGCGTACTTGTTGGTGAGGACGCTGCCCTGCGCCTCAAGGACAAAGGGGCTCGTGTAGTTCTCGCTGGCGATCAGCTCCACGTGGTCCTCTTGCCGCCGCGCCTCGGCGGCCATCGCCGCCCAGAGGGCGGGGTCGAACTCGGAGAGGGGCTGCCGGCTGTGGGTGTATCCGTGGGGGTGTCCGCTCATGGTGTGTGGCTCGCGTGTGTGTGGGCTCGGCGGGTGTGTGAGCTCAGGGGGCGCGCCCAAACGCGCACCACCCCTGCCCCTGTGTGTTGATCATCTCTACGCCATCAAAGCCCGCGAACCAAGCCTCCAGCTCCGCGCGCGTGATATAATGCGTCACCGGGGGGCTCAGGCGGTCAAACATCCGCCGCAGCTTATAGTCCCAGTCGCGCCCCGCCGCCTCGTGATACGGCAGGCGGGCGGCGAGGGCGCCGAGGCCCGCGCGCTGGAGGGCGCGGGCAGGGAGCCACAGCCCCGCCTCCACCCCGGCGGTGAGGGCGGCGGCGACGGCGAGCTTGGCGGGGCGGGGCAGGGAGCCCGTGAGCGGGCGCAGCCAGGTGAGGTGGCTCGCGCGGTAGCTCCAGCGCATCTCGTCGAGCCCGTACACCCACACCGACACGCGCCCGCCGCGGCGGGCGAGGGGGGCGACGGCGGCGAAGGAGGCGCGCGGGTCGGGGGTGTGGTGCAGCACGCCGTTGGAGTACACGGCGTCGAAGGCGCCGCGGCGCAGGGGGGGGCGGCGGAGGTCGCCTTGGATGAAGTGGTGGGCGGGGCTGGACTCTAGGGCGCGGGCGCGCTCCACGCCCCTGCTCAGGTCGAGCCCCACCAGCCGCGCCGCCCCCGCCCGCGTCACCAGCCGCGCGTGCCGCCCCTCGCCGCACCCCACCTCCAGGACCACCTCCCCCGCCATCGACTCGGGCGGCAGGCGGGGCTGGAAGCGGTCCCAGCTCTCGCGCCACTCGTCCCACAGCCACCCCTCCCCCCCGGGGGCGTCGCGGTTGAGGTCGAGGTGGTGGAAATCGTAGGCGGTGAGCGTCTCGAGCACCTCGGGGGGCGGCGGCGGGGCGCCCGCCGCCTCCTCGGCGAGGGCGCGCAGGGCGGGCCAGGACTCGTAGGCGTCGGGGTAGGAGGCGCGGAGGAAGGGGTGGAGCAGGTCGGGGGGCAGCAGGCGCGGCACGCCGCCGATGATGGGGTAGAGGAGCGCGCGCCCCCCCGCGCTCATCCCCCCCGAGGCGAGCAGCCCCCGCGCCGCGTCCCCCTGCTCGAGCGACAGCGGGGCGCCGGTGACGGGGCAGGCGACCAGCGCGAGGAGGTCGGCGAGGGCGGCGGCGTGACGGGAGAGAGTCACGGCGCGCCCCTCAGAGCTTCACGCGCCACTCGGCGCCCGCGGGGGTGTCCATCACCGCCACGCCCCGCGCGTCGAGCAGGTCGCGGAGGCGGTCGGACTCCGCCCAGTCCTTGGCGGCGCGGGCGGCGGCGCGGGCGGCGAGGAGCCCCTCCACCTCCTCCGCCGTCAGCCCGAGCGGCGCGAGGCGCTTGCGCTTCACCTCCTCCGTGAACTCCCCCGGCGCCGCGCCGAGCAGGTGGAGGGCGGCGCTGAAGCGCTCGAAGGCGGCGAGGGCGAGGGCGGCGATGGGCCCCGCGCGGCGCTTGGCCCGCTTGTGCCCCGCTAGGCGGTTCACCGCGCGCGCCAGCTCAAACGCGAGGGCGAGCGCCTGCGCGGTGTTGAAATCCTCGTCGAGCGCCCCGTAGAGGCGCGCCTCAAACCCCTCCGCGAGCGCGAGGGCGGCGGCGGCGTCCTCGCCGAGCGCCTGGGCGGCGGCGGCGGGGCTCTCCTGCGCCTCCCCCGGCTCGCGCGCCAGCTGCCCCGCCACCTCCTTGGCCTCGTAGAGCCGCGCGAGCATCGACAGCGCCTCGGTGAGCGACGTCTCCGACCACGGGAGGGCGGTGCGGTAGTGGTTCTGGAGCAGATAGAGGCGCAGCGCCTCCGCCGGGAACACGGCGAGCGCCTCGCGGATGTTGAACACGTTGCCGAGCGACTTGCCCATCTTCTGCCCGCTCGCCATCGTGATGAGCCCGTTGTGCATCCAGTAGCGCGCGAAGGGCTCCCCCGAGGCGCACTCGCTCTGCGCCACCTCGTTCTCGTGGTGCGGGAACACCAAGTCGAGCCCGCCGCCGTGGATGTCGATCTGCGCGCCGAGCTGCTCGCGCGACATCGCCGAGCACTCGATGTGCCACCCCGGGCGCCCCTGCCCCCACGGGCTCGGCCAGGTGGGCTCGCCGGGCTTGCACGCCTTCCACAGCGCGAAATCCGCCGGGTGGCGCTTGCCGCTCTCCTCGTCGGCGGAGCGGAGCTCGTCGACGCGCTGGCGCGAGAGCTTGCCGTACTCGGGGAAGCTCTGCACCGAGAACCACACCGAGCCGTCCGCCTCGTAGGCGTGCCCCTTGGCGATCAGGTGCTCGGTCATGTGGAGGATCGCCTCCATCGAGGTCGAGACGCGCGGCTCCACGTCCGGGCGCGCGAGCCCGAGGGCGTCGGTGTCCTCGTGGAAGGCGTCGATGTAGCGCTGCGCGAGGGCGAGCGGCTCCTCTCCGCGCTCGAGGGCGCGGCGGATGATCTTGTCGTCGATGTCGGTGAAGTTTCGCACAAAGCGCACCGCCCAGCCGCGGTGGCGGAGGTAGCGCACAAAGGCGTCAAACGCCACCATCGCTCGCCCGTGGCCGATGTGGATGTGGTCGTAGACCGTCATGCCGCACACGTAGAGGCTCACCGCCCCCTCTTGGAGCGGCACGAACGGCTCCGTCTGCTTGGTGAGGGTGTTGTAGAGCCGGAAGGGGGCGGGCGTGGCCATGGGGGCGGTCCTCTGCGGTGGGGGGCGGGTGCGTGGGTTGTAGCGGAGGGGGGGGGCGATTTCAACGCCCGCCGAGCGCCCCGCCGAGCGCCCCGCCGAGCGCCCCGCCGAGCGCAGCCCTAAAAATGAGTAGTTGTCACTATATGATTTTTACTTGCCCTCACATACAGAGCGCGCACGGGCGCGTTTGCCTCCATCGCGCTCGCGCCTTTATCGCCATATTGCCCACTCTCTGAATACACATACCATGTGTATCATCAGAACAATCGAGGAGAAGCATGAACTATAACGAAACAGATGTCCCTAACAAGACCCCTAACAAGAACCCTAAAAAGTCCTCGCTCAGCGCGTCGCTCCTCCTCTTAACCCTCAGCGCCCTCAGCGCCTGTCGTGACACATCGGACAGCGCGTCGAGCGACGAGGGCGGGAGCGCGGCGAGCGCGGGCAGCAGCGCGGGCAGCAGCGCGGGCAGCGGCGCGGGCAGCGGCGCGGGCTCGAGCGCAGGCGCCAGCGCGGGGGGCGCCAGCGGGGGCGCCAGCTGCGTCCCGAGCTGCCTTGGGCGCTGCGCGGGCGACGACGGCTGCGGGGCGCCCTGCCCCGCCAACAACTGCGAGGCCACCGGGCAGACCTGCGGCGCGAGCGGCGCGTGCGAGGGGGAGTGCGTCCCGCTCACCTGCGAGCGGCTGAGCGCGGAGTGCGGCGCGCCGATCGACGGCTGCGGCGGCGCGCTGAGCTGCGGCGAGTGCCCCTCGGGCGCGCAGTGCACGCCCGAGCTCGCGTGCGCCGCCGCCGCAGAGTGCCCGCTGGGGTTCTCGCGCGACGCGCAGGGGGAGTGCGTGGAGCGCGAGTTCGACTGCCTCAGGGTCAAGCAGCGCAAGGTCTCGGTTTTTAGGCCCGCCGGCGTCCGCGTGGTGTTCTCGGTGACGGACTGCAACGACGACCCCGTGCGGCGCCTCAACGCCACCGAGATTCGCATCATCAACAACATCACGGGGGACGTGTTCGGCGCAGGCGGCGAGGGCGGCGGCGCCTCCACGCCGAGCACCCCCTCCAACTACGGCCTCTTCTCGGTCCTCTCGCTCGACATGTCGGGCTCCATTTTCGCGCGCAACGCCCAGGGGGCCGTCTTTGACGCCGCCGAGGCGTTCGTGCGCGCCACGCTGCTCAGCGAC
>VGTA01000242.1 GCA_016874875.1 Deltaproteobacteria bacterium
GTGAACAGGGGCGAGGCGGCGTCGCCCTCAAAGAGCCACGACTCCCACTTGAGCGGGTCGAGGCGCCCGCAGGGGGCCAGCTCGGTGAGGGCGGGCGCGGGCTGCGCGCTCGCCGCGCGCCCGAGGGGCGCGCAGAGGAGGGCGCAGAGGAGGGCGCAGAGGAGGGCGCAGAGGAGGGCGCAGAGGGGCGCGCCCCGCCCCCAACGCGCGCGCGGCGCGCGCTCCGCGATCTGTCCCATCACGACTCCCCCTTTCCGCCGCGCGAGGTGAGCAGCGCCGTGAGCCCCGAGAGCAGCTCCGCCGCCCCCGTGGGCTTGATGTTGTGCTTCACGAACTCCAGCTGCTGCTGCAGCATGTTCTGCGCCGTGGAGAAGGTGCTCAGGGTGGTGCGCACGTAGTGCCCAAAGAGCGTGAGCATGGACGGGTCCTCGAGCTGCAGGAGCGTCAAGAGGAAGTCCTGCGGCAGGCAGCGGAGCTTGTGCGCCTGCCCGTCGGTGAGGAGCGCCTGGAGCAGCACGCGCTGCGTGAGGTCCTCCCCCGTCTTGCTGTCCTCCACCCGCACGCGCTTCCCCGCCGCGAGGTCCACGGCGAGCTCGTCGAGCGTCACGTAGGCGCTGCGGCTCGTGTCGTAGAGGCGTCGGTTGGGGTAGCGCTTGACCAAGATCTCCATGCGAAGACTCCATGAGGCGCGCGCGGCGCGCGCAGCGCGGGGCGGCGAAGAGGGCGAAGAGGGCGAAGAGGGCGAAGAGGGCGAAGAGGGCGAAGAGCGCGAGGGGGCGTCGGAGTTGGCGTCGGCGTCGGCGTCGGCG
The DNA here is from genome assembly GCA_016874875.1 of Deltaproteobacteria bacterium. GTDB lineage: Bacteria > Myxococcota_A > Bradymonadia > UBA7976 > VGTA01 > VGTA01. The sequence goes on from VGTA01000242.1 coordinate 810, forward strand.
TTGGCGCTCGGCGGCTCGGCGCCCGCGGGGCCCTCGGGGGGGAGCGCCGCGCCCCCCGCCAGGCGCGCGGCGTCCAAGATGAGCGCGTTGGTCTCGTGGAGCGCCTCGATCTGCGGCATGTGCCCCACCCCCGGCAGCAGCGCGAGGCGGCGCAGGTTGGGGAGCAGGGCGCGCGCGCGCTCCGCCACCGCCGCCGCTCGCCCGCCGTGCAGGACGGGGTTGGGGATCAGGCGGTCATCCTCCCCAAACAGCAGATACACAGGCGCGCGCAGCGCCTCGAGCTCATAGGCGGCGCGGTCGTCGAGCATGGCGTACACCGACGCCACCACCGCCTGGATGTAGTCGCTGAAGCCCGGCTTGCCCTTGAGCGCCACGCGCTCCTGCAGGTGCTCCTCCGCCACGGGGCTCCAGCGCCCAAAGACGTTGCGCTCAAAGTGCGCGCGCAGGGCGGCGGCGCCGCGGCCGGCGAAGCCCTGCGGGGTGGTCATCTTGCGGAGCCAGGCGGCCTCGCTCGGCGTAAAGGTCTCCACCCCCGCCGGCGCGAGCAGCGCCAGCGCGCGCACCCGCGCCGGGTACAGGTGCGCGAGGCGCATGGCCACCTGCCCGCCCATCGAGTGCCCCACCACCGTCACCGCCCCCCCCACGCCCAGCGCGTCGAGCAGCGCCACCTGCAGCGCCGCCTGCCACTCCATCCCGTAGGTGCGCTGCGGCTTGGCGGAGCGCCCGTGCCCGGCGAGGTCGGGGGCGAGCACGCGGTAGCCGGCGGCCACCAGCGCCGGCACGTTCTCGCGCCAGTACCCCGCGTGCTCGCCGAGCCCGTGGAGCAGCAGAATCACCCCCCGCGCCTCCGCGCCGGGCGCCCCCGCCCCCGCCGCGGCGCCGTCGGGGGGACTCTGGGGGGCGGGGTGGCTGTCGAAATAAGCCACCGAGAGCGGCGCCTCCCCGGGGCCCGCCACGAGGTCAAGGGCGCGCATCTGCCCGGGGGCGCACAGCGACAAGAAGGGGTCAAGCATCACACCTCCACGGCGCGCGCCGAGGTCAGCGGGGGGGGCGCCGCCGCAGCCGGGCAGGGGCGCGAGGGGGAGCGCGGAGAGCGAGAGCGCCAGGGCGGCGCGGCGGGCGAGGGCGCTCACAGCTGCACCCAGGTGAGGCTGAGCGCCGCCGTCCACGGCGCGCGCGACGTGGGGAGCGCGCTCGGCGCGCGCGCCGCGCTCTCAAGGAAGCGCCCGAGGCGCACCGCGCCCCCGTGCGCGCCGAGCCACAAGAAGGGCGCCGGGCGGTACAGGAGCTCGGCGTTGAGCTCCACGCCGATGGCGCGCGCCGGCGCGTCGAGGGGGAGGGCGGCGGCGGCGGCGTAGGCGGCGCCCGCCTTGAGGTTGAGCGTCTCGGGGAGGAGGTCCGCCGACGCCGACCCCATCACCGCCTGCAGCCCGTAGCCGAGGTTGCCGGGGTCGTAGACCACGCCCACGTGGCGGTTGATGGACCGCGGGTCGGGGAACAGCAGCAGCGCCCTGTGGTGCGCGAACAGCGCCCCGGGCGTCCCAAAGGCGTTGCCCGTCACCACGCTCGACAGCGTGCGGTCCTCGGGGTTGTTGTCGCCCGTGGCGTACATCACCCCCAGCGTCACCGCGTCGCCGTCCCCCGCCCCCCACCGATAGCCGAGCTGCGCGTCCACAAAGAACGCCACGAGGTCCGGCGCCGCCTCCGGGCGCGCGTCGAGGGGCGGGGCAGCGCAGGGGACGCGGGCGGCGCGGCAGGCCCCCGGGACCACCTCAAAGGAGCCCATGTTCATAAAGGCGGCGAGGTCGAGGGAGAGCGGCGCCCCCCGACGCGCGCGGTTGAGGCTGACGTCGGCGCCGAGCCAGCCGAGCGTGGCGTGCGCGGAGTCCACGCCGAGGCTGAGGGGCGTGCCGCCCACATAGCGGCTCTGCGCGAGGGAGTCCACGCCGCCGCCCTTGGGGCCCGAGCGGTCGCGGAGGAGCCAGGCGTGGAGGCCGGCGGTGAGGTCGCCGGTCAGCTGCAGCTGCGCGTCGCCCATCCACAGCAGCGTGTCGTCGTCCTCGGAGGCGTCATTGATGTTGAGGTGAAACAGCGAGAGCCGCGCCACGTGGTCCCCGCGCCGCCCAAAGAGACTCACCCCCGAGGCGTCGGTCCCCCAGAACACCAGGCGCCCCCCGCCCAAGAGCAGATCCGTGGGGTCGGCCTGCGTGGGGTTAAAGGCGCTGTCGGCGAGGGGCTGCAGCCCCACCACCAGCGTGAGGCCGGCGGCGAGGTCGAGCTCCACGAGCAGGCGCTTGGTCTGCAGGTTGACCTGGTCGCCGTTGACCGCCCCGCCGGCGTTGCCCCCCACCCCGTTGGCGGCGTCCCCAAAGGTGAAGTCCACCTCAAACCCCGCCTTGAGGCGCGCGCGCCCGTTGACGCTCTGCGGCTGATAGTCAAAGAACCCCAGCGCGCGACTCTCCATAAAGCCCCGCCCCTCCGCGCTCGTGGTGGTGCCGTTCTGCTCGCTGTAGAGGCGCCCCACCACCTGGTTGGTGAGCAGGCCCGTGGCGTTGACGTTGGTGAGGGTGGCCTTAGAGGCGAACACGCCCAAGAAGCGGAGCTCCTCGCGCGGCGGGTCGCCCCAGGTGGGGGGGCGGCTGCCAAAGCTGAGGCTCGAGGGGGTGAGGGGCTGCGGCGCGGCGACGCGCGCCGCCCCCGACGCCTCGCCCGGCGCCCCCTGCGCCCACGCCGCGGGCGCGCCCCACAGCGCCCCCGCCCACAGCGCCCCCGCCCACAGCGCCCCCGCCCACAGCGCCCCCGCCCACAGCGCCCCCGCCCACAGCGCCCTCACGGCGCCCTCCGGTAGGTCTGCACGTTGTCGACCCCAAAGGCGCCGTTGGTGGACGAGCCAAAGCCGCCTGCGCGCGTCGGCGGGCTCTGGCCGCTGATGGGGGGCTCCACCTGCACCACCTCATAGGTGAGGACGTCGCCGTCCACGCGCCACACCCCCACGCTCACGGCGCGCTCGGGGGCGGTCTGCGTGAGGCGGACCTCGTGGATCACGCCCCGCGCCGAGAGGGGGGCGCCGGGGGCGGGGGTGAGGGCGAAGGTGCCCTCTAGGTCGAAGGTGCGGCGGTCGGCGTTCTCGCCGCTCACCACAAACGCCCCGTCCGCGCCAAAGCGCGCCGCGAGGCGCCGGAGGTTGAAGGGGGCGGCGCGCAGCAGGGGCGCCACGTCCTCGCCGGCGCTCTCCCAGGCCCCCACGAGGGCGGGGGAGTCCCCGTTGCCGTTCACGCCCGCCTCGGCCCCAGCGTCCACCCCGGTGCCCCCCCCGCCGCCCACCCCGGCGCCCGCCCCGGCGGCGCTGCCGGCGCCCACCCCGGCGCTCGCCCCGGCGGCGCTGCCGGCGCCCACCCCGGCGCTCGCCCCGGCGGCGCTGCCGGCGCCCACCCCGGCGCTCGCCCCGGCGGCGCTGCCGGCGCCCGCCCCCCCGAGGTCACGGCGGAGGTCGGGGCCGGCGTCGGGGGAGGCGAGGCGGCGGAAGTCCACCTCGTCGATGCAGCCGAGCCAGAGCGGGGCGCCGCAGGCGAGGGCGCGGAGCGCGCGGGCGGCCCACATCAGAGCAGCTCCGCCACGGCGCGCTTGAGCACCTTGCCGCTGGCGTTGCGCGGGAGCGCGGCGCAGAGGCGCACGTGCTTGGGAGTCTTGAAGCCCGCGAGGCGGGCGCGGCACCACGCGCGCACCTCCTCTGCGCTCAGCTCCACGCCGGGGCGCAGCACCACCGCCGCCAGCCCCACCTCGCCCCAGCGCTCATCGGGCACCCCCACCACCGCCGCCTCCGCCACGAACTCAGCGCCGAGCAGCGCGTTCTCGATCTCGGCGGGGTAGACGTTCTCGCCGCCCGAGATGAACATCTCCTTCTTGCGCCCCGCCACATAAAAGAACCCCTCCTCGTCGTAGCGCGCGAGGTCCCCCGTCTTGAGCCAGCCGCCCTCAAAGCTCGCGGCGGTGGCGGCGGGGTCGAGGAGGTAGCCGGCGCTCACCACGGGCCCGCCGAGCCACAGCTCCCCCACCTGCCCGGGCCCGAGCGCGCGCCCCTCGGCGTCCACCACGCGCGCCTCGCAGTGCAAGATGACCTGCCCCACGCTCCCGCGCTTGTCGTGGAGGCGCCAGGCGGGCAGCGAGAAGCAGTTGGGGCCCACCTCCGTCATGCCGAACCCCTGGCGGAAGGCGAAGCCGCGCCCGAGCCACGCGTCGAGGAGCGCGTCGGGGCAGGGGGCGCCGCCGCACAGGAGCGTGCGGAGGGCGCGGAGGTCGCGCCCGTCCACGCCCGCGTCGAGCAGCGACTGGTACATGGCGGGCACCGCCACCACCGACGTGATGCGCCGCGACTCGAGGAGGTCGAGGGCGGCGGCGGGGTCAAAGGCGTCCATGAGCACCACCCGGCCGCCGCGGTAGAGGGTGGGCGTGGCGAGGCAGTTGAGCCCCCCCGTGTGGAAGAGCGGCAGGAAGGCGAGGGCGCTGTCGGCGGGGCCGAGGTCGCAGGCGTAGACGGTGTTGACGGCGTTCCAGAGCACCTGCCGGTGCGTGATCATCACCCCCTTGGGGCGCCCCGTGGTGCCGCTGGTGTACAGGATCATCGCCACGCGCTCTGGGTCGCGCGCCCGCTCCGAGGCCAGGGGGCGCGCCGCCCCCCCGAGGCCCGCCGCCGCCGCCGCCATGAGGCCCTCGAGGTCGTCGGCGCCGGCGAGGGGCGCGGCGGGCTCGCCGGGGAGGGGGCGCAGCGACAGCCGGCGCGCCTCGGGGGCGCCGGCGAGCGCCTCGGCGGCGAGGGCGGCGGAGGTGTGGTCGGTCACCACCGCCGCTGGCAGGCAGTGCGCGAGGATGTCGGCGAGCTCGGGGCCGGCGAGGCGCCAGTTGAGCGGGGTGAACGCTGCGCCGATTCGCGCGCAGGCGAACAGCAGCTCAAAGACCTCCACGCGGCTGCGCGCGAGCAGGGCCACGCGGTCGCCCTCCTC
>VGTA01000243.1 GCA_016874875.1 Deltaproteobacteria bacterium
TCCTCTCTCTCCTCTCTCTCCTCTCCCCCATCAGCCAAAGGATTCTCTCCCATGAGCTCTTCTTGGTGTAGATCCGCCCTCGCGCTCGCCGCCCTGCTGGCCGCCTGCGACGGTGATCCACAGAACATCACAGTCACCCTCAAGTACCCAGACGCGGCGGTTTCGTCCGAGGCGGGCCATGAGGCGGGCCAGGAGGCGGGCCAGGAGGCGGGCCAGGGCGCCGGCCAGGAGGGCGGCCAGGAGGGCGGGGAGGCGCCTCCGCCCTGCACCCCAGGCGAGGAGGGCTGCGAGTGCGCGCGCGGGGACTTCCCCTGCGAGGGTGAGCTCGTCTGCGACCCAGAGACGAACACCTGCGCCGCGCCCGCGCAGGAGCCCTGCGCGCAGGGGGCCCTCGGGTGCGCCTGCTACCCCAACTTCACCTGCGACCAGGGCCCCGACGGGCGCTGGATGTACTGCGGGGCGGGGTTCGTGTGCGCGGAGACGGAGTGCCGCCCTGGCCAGGAGGGCTGCGGGTGCTTCTTTGACGGGCGCTGCGACGCCGGGCTCGCCTGCGTGGCGCAGGAGGGGAGCGCGGGGCTGTGCCAGCGCGCGGGCTGCGAGCCTGGGCAGCCGGGCTGCGGCTGCACCGCCGACCGCGTCTGCGAGGAGGGCGCCGACGGCACGCCGCACGTCTGTGATGGGCAGCGCTGCGTGCCCGTGAGCCAGACCTGCCCCCCGGGCGCCGAGAGCTGCCCCTGTTTCGCCAACCTCGCGTGCGCGCAGGGCCTCTTCTGCAACCTCAACACCTACCGCTGCGGCGCGCCCACCGTGCGCCCCGGCCAGCTCGGCGCCGCCTGCCGCGACGACTCCTCGTGTGACCCGGGGCTCGAGTGCGACGGCGACAGGACCTGCCAGAGCCCCTCGTGCGCGCGCGGCGAGGAGGGCTGCGGCTGTCTGCCCAACCTGTCGTGCGTGGCGCCGGCGGGGGGGGCGGAGCTCGTGTGCACGGGCGACGGCACCTGCCGCCGCACCGACTGCTACGCCGGGGACCTCGGCTGCGGCTGTACGCCGCAGGGCACCTGCCTCCCCGGCGGGGTGTGCCAGGGCTCGGTGTGCGTCCCCTTCGTGCCGGCGGAGGAGCAGCAGCCCCTCGGGCGCGAGCCGGCCATCACCAGCGTGTGCTTCTCGCCTTGCCGCGAGAGCGTCACCCTCTCCACGGGCGCCTTTAAGCGCTGCGACGCCGACGGGCTGGTGTCGTTTGACGAGGGCGACGCCTGCCTGCCGCGCGTGACGGAGGGGCCGGCGGGCCTCACCGAGACGCCCACGGTGTGCCGCGCGGGCGCCTGCCTCACCGACAGCGAGTCCCCCACCCCCTGCGGGCTGAGCGCGGGGGGGCACCCCGACCTCGAGTGCCCCGATTTCCAGGGCTGCGTCGACGGGGTGTGCGCGAGCAACTGCCTCAGCGACGCCGACTGCGACGCGGGGCGGGTGTGCGACCGCCACGTGTGCCGCGCGAGCTGCTCGCCTGTCGTGAGCGTCTGCGCGCCCAACGAGTACTGCGCCGTCAAGGACGGCGTCTCGGGCACCTGCCGCCCCCTCGCCGCGCCCACGGGCGACGAGGCGCGGGCGGTGAACGGCTCGTTCGTCCTCAGCGCCACCGGCCTCAGCTTCTCCAACATCAGCGTCGAGCAGCGCTTCCGCCTCACCAACCAGTCGCCGCAGCGCCTCGTCTTTAGCGTGCGCAAGCAGGCCGACACCTCGAGCGACGCCCTCCCCAACGACCCCGCGCCGCTCTTTTGGCTGCGCCTCGGCTACGGGCGCGTGGACGCCGCGGGCGCCTTCCAGTCTGTGGTCGCCCCTCAGCAGACCCAGTCCCTCGACGTGCCCGTGGACTCCGGCGCCACGGTGGAGGTGGTGGTGGGGAGCGCCGCCAACGAGACGCGCCCGCTGTGGCAGGGCGCCCTCGAGGTGAGCACCCCCACCCTCGGCCGCCGCGCCGTGAGCCTCTCGTATGTGCAGCGCCCCGAGGGGCAGTGGTCGGGCAAGATGTACTACTTTGGGCAGTTCAAGGTGGACCCCGCCCGCCTCGCCGCCTGGATGACCGCCGGGCGCCCCACCGGCGCCGCGGCGAGCAACCTCGGCAACGCGCTGCTGCAGCGCTGGGTGGCGCTCCGCGGCGGGCAGATCAGCGCCGCTGAGTTCGACGCGGTCCTGCAGTCCACGCTGACGCGCTCTTGGGATTTCCAGGGCGTGCGCCAGGCCTGCACCGCGGCGGGCTTCAGCCGCAGCCTCTGCTATCCGTGGGTGGTGGAGGGCAGCCTCACCGGGGTGGCGCCCTACACGTCCAACCCCGAGACGGAGCCGGTGCCGAGCGGGCTCGTGGAGCTCCCCGTGGCGCTCAACCTCCAGCTCGCGCAGGGGGACGCGCGCCTGCTGCAGGGGCGCATCGAGACCTCCACGGCGCTCCAGTACGCCGGGGACCCCGGGGTGACGCTGCGCCTCCTCAACGACCCCGCCGCGCAGGGCAGCGCCTCCTGCGACCCCTCGATGTATGGGCGCTCTGCGCGCGACCGCGTGTGCGCCGTGCGCCTCCAGGACTTCCGCTCCACGGTGGTGGTGGGGGGGCGCTTCCCCTCCGACGACGCTGAGCTCGACTGCCCCGACAGCCACCCCAACCTCGGCCTCGTCTCCTACCCTTGGCTCCTCGACGGCTTTGAGGGCGCGGTGGGCGTGGGGCGCGACCCGCAGACGGGGGCGCTCCGCCGCGCCGAGTGCCGCCACAAGACGGCGCCGGGGGGCGTGGACCGCGCCCCCGAGAACATGAACTTCGCCGGCGCCAACCCCATCCCCGACGGGCGCGCGCGCGTCCGCCAGCTCAGCCTCGTGGACGGGCTGCTCATCGACCAGAGTCGCCTCCTCGTGCTCTTTAAGGAGTCCTACGGGTCGTTCATCGGGCAGGTGGGCAGCGAGGAGTTCGCCGCCTACGGCCTCATGGAGCTGCGCCGCACCCCCGCGCAGCTCGAGGCCGCCGAGTTTGTGGGCACCGCGCAGGCGGACCCGGCGCCCACGGCGCCCTCCAAGCTCAGCGCCTCCTGCGACCCAGAGCTGCTCGCGCTCAACGGCGAGGTGGCGCCGGCCACGTCTCCTGCGAGTCTCACCGCCGCCACGCGCCTCGGGCTCATGATCGACGGCGTGGCGGCGGAGCCGCGCGCGGCGGATTTTGTGACGCCCGACCCGGCGCGCTCCTTCTACGCCGCCCTCGACCCCAATTTTGCCGTCCACTACGTGTGTCACAGCACCGGGCGCTTTGACGACTGCGGGGCGCGCCCCGGCGCGCGCTTCGCGGAGTGCCCGGCGGGCAGCGGCGCCTCGTTCCTGCTCTTTGACCGCGCCGCCCTCGGCGACGAGGACCTCTGCCGCCAGCCCTGCAACCAGGACGGCTCCTGCCTCTCGCTCGTGGAGGACGAGGCGGGCGACGCGACGCCGTGGCTCGAGTCGCTCGGCGGCGCGACGAGGCCGGCGTGGCGCTGCGCGGAGGCGGATCAGGTGATCTGCGCGGCCGACCGCCTCGACCTGCGCGCGGGCAAGCGCTTCTATCGCCCCGACGCCGCCACCCCCCCCGCGCTGAGCCCCTTCCTCAGCGCGGCCGCTGACGCCTTCCGCTACAAGACCCGCTTCCGCAACCGCGAGGGGAGCAGCATCGGCTTCACCCCCACGCTCTGCGTGCCCGGCTCCGAGGCGATGCAGTACTGCTATGACCCCATCGAGATCGAGCACCTCTCGCGCCGCGTGGACTGCGCGCTGTCCACTTACACAGACAGCACGATCCGCGCGCGCCTCTCTGCCGACGCGCGCGGCGAGGCGCGCGATTTCCTCTCGGAGGCCTTCGGCGCCAAGTACGACGTGGACGGGCGCCTGGTGCGCGACGGCTTCGAGGCGCTCTACGCGGAGCTGATGGTGATGCTCGGGGATGACGCCTACACCTCGTCGTTCGCCTCGCGCTTTGACCTCGCCGGCATCAGCGGCGGCTCGTTTATGGGGTCGCTGCTGGAGGAGGGCGGCTTTGACCTCGCGGGCCCCGCCGGCTTTGAGATGCGCAGCCTCTACCAGGCCACGCAGGCCTACCAGCTCACCCTCGACCGCTTCTATCGCATCAGCGCTCGGCTGTGGCAGAGCCTGTCGATGAATCAGAGCGAATCCTTCCTCGGCAAGGAGACGGTGGTCAACTACCTCACGCGCCTCGTGCGCGCCTCGAGTCAAAAGGCGCGCGCCTGGAGCGCGGTGGCGGAGCGCTACCAGAGCTTCAACCGCCCCGACCTCGCGCGCCGCGTGGTGGAGCGCGCCTACACGTCCGCCTACATCGAGTCGATGGCGCTCGGCCGCTTCCTGCGCGAGCTCCGCAACACCCTCGCCGCCACGGAGCGCGCGCAGGTGGACGCGGAGGCGGAGCGCGCGCAGCGGGTCTATAACTCGGCGCTCTTGGAGATGCGCGATGTGTATCAAGGCATCACCGACAACGTGACGCTCTTTGGGCTGCCCCCTGAGTACATCCCCTTCCCCGCCCTCGACCCCGGGATGCCCAACGCCTTTGAGCAGCTCCTGCAGGGCGCCCTCGAGAAGACTCGCATCGCCGCCGATAAGGAGGACCGCGCGCTAGAGCAAAATCGGTCTTATGAGAGCGACATGGCGTCCTTTGAGCGTGAGCTGACGCAGGTGAAGAACACCTATGAGGATCGCCTCGCCCAGATCTGTGGCACCTTCCGCACAGAGGATGGTCGCGTCTTCCCCGCGATCGCCAAGTACGCTGATCTGACTCCGACCACGCAGCTCTTTGGTGACCCGTGTGGTTTTATGGGGAACGGTGAGATCTATCAGGCGCTTGGTCAGGTGGAGAGCTCAGGGCTTGAGGTCGACCGGCTCATTGAGATGCATGGGCAGATTTTAGAGCGTGTGGAGATCGAGCGTCAGCGCGCCAGATCTCAATGTGGCGTGATTCGTCAGCAGGCAAATCTTGAGTTTAGGCTGGGTAATCAGGTCTCTTCGATTGAGGAAGAAATCGAAAATATCCAAGAAGAGATGGAGCGTAAAAAGAAGAAGCGAAGCGCATGGAAGGGTCTCTTGGTTGGTGTTGCAGGCGCTGCAATTGCAGGTGGATTAACTGGCGGCACAGCCTTTGGAGTGGCCTTAGTGGCTGGCATAAAGGAAAATCCAATGAAAATGATAAAGGGCGTCGCTGGCCTCTACTCAGCCTATTCATCCAAGACCTCAAAAGGCGAACAAGAGATCGATCGCAAGCGCCAAGAGATCAACGACCTCACCCTCTCGACGAATCGGGCGATCACCCTGCTCGGGTGTGATCAGGTCAAAATCGACTCTTGGGCGCGCATCAAGGAGACCCTGCTCGAGCTCAAGCTCAACGCCCTCTCTCTCACCGAGGTGGACTACAAGATTCAGCTAGAGGTCGCGCAGGTGAGCGCGCTCAAGAACGAGGCGACGCGCCTCGCCAACGAGCAGGCGGAGGCGGAGCAGCTGGCCATCAACGTGGAGGCGGCGCGCAACGACCCCAACACGCGCATCTACAAGAACGACGCCGTCCTCAACGCTGACCGCACCTTCAAGTCCGCCCTGCTGGCCGCCTACAAGGCTACGCGCGTCTTTGAGTACTACACGAGCCAGAGCTACGCGCGCCTCAACGACCTCTTCTTGGTGCGCCTCGTGTCGCGCGGCGACATCAGCCTCGAGAACTACCTCGCCGACCTGTCGGACGCCTTTGACTCCTTTGGAGAGCAGTTCGGCAACCCCGACGTGCGCGTCGCGGTGCT
>VGTA01000244.1 GCA_016874875.1 Deltaproteobacteria bacterium
AGGACTTCACCTTCACCGAGCCCACCGCCGCCCCTGACGGTCCTGGCCACTGGCCCAAGGCCGCCCGCGGCGTGTCCCTCGACGAGGAGGACCTCGACGTCCTGCGCGCCCGCCGCGACGCGTTCAACGGCGACCTCGGGCTCCTCGTCATCAACCGCCCCCTGCTCACCCTCGTCACCCGCGAGGCCTGCCTCACCCCCGCCCGCGCCGCCGCCCAGGAGCCCCTCGCGCAGGTCCGCGCCCTCCTTGAGGAACTGCGCGCCGAGGGCGTCACGCTCCAGGACGTGGTGGTCAACGTGGAGCTGCTGCGCGCTAGCCGCACCGACCTCTACCACCAGTGCCTCGCCGCCACCCCCGCGCTCTTCTACTCACGAGACCACCGCGCCCACATCCTCAAGGCGCTCACCGAGCTCGCCGACCTCGAGGGCCTCACCGCCATCACCTTCGGCGTCGACCTTAACGCCTACTACCACCTCACCGACGACACGGGCCTAGAGCGGCGCTGGGACTACATCAACCTCATCAGCCTCTACCACGAGGTCTACGACGCCCTCAAGGCCAAGCGCCCCGACCTCAAGGTGGGCCCGGGGCTCTCCTGGGGGCGCCTGATGAACCAGACCCGCGCCGGCGTCGCCGAGGAGCTCGCCCTCGACCTCGCCGACCCCGCGCAGGCGCACCTCGCCCTCGAGGTCGCCCTCCGCCGCACCGCCTGGCCCCTCCTCGTGAGCCCCGACGGCGCCCCCAAGGCGGACTTCGTAGGCGCCAGCCTCACCCCCGCCGTGGCAGAGGCCCCCTTCAACAACCAGGCTGACCCCCCGCAGGACGCCCTCGACGCCTACTACCTCCCCCTCCCCCTCCTCGGCCGCCCCGCCGCCGACCTCACCGGCGAGCCCCTTGAGCTCCCCATCGCCTACCCGCAGGTGGACTGGACCACCGAGGGCAAATTCAAGGCCAACGAGAAGGCCACCTTCCTCGAGCGCGTCAAGATCGCCCTCCGGCACGTGGCGCCCCTCTTCGTCAGCTGGCTGCGCTTCTCAGACCTCCCCGACACCGCCGGGAGCTCCAAGTGCGCCATCTTCACCGCCGACCCCAAGCTCTACCCCAAGAGCTTCTGCTTCGCCGGCCTCTTCGGCGACAGCGGCCAGCCCAAGACCGCCTGGGACGCCTACACCGCCGACCCCTGACCTAACCCCACCACCGCGAGGCGCGGCGCGCTCTCCCGCGCGGCCCCCCGCGCCGGAGACCGCATGAAGCTGCACACCCAGATTCTCCTCGGCATGCTCGCCGGAGCCGCCCTCGGGCTCGCCTTTGGCCCCAACGCCGCCCTCCTCCCCCACGACGTCTACAGCCTCAGCGCCGCCTCCCAGGCCGACCTCCGCGCCGCCCCCGACGACGGCGCCGCGCGCCTGAGCCTCGGCGGCGCCCCCCTCGAGCTGCGGATTCTCGAGGAGCGCCAAGGAGAGCTGCGAGACGCCCTCGGCGCCCCCCACCGCGTCACCACCTGGGCGCGCGTCGCCCTCACCCTCACCCCCCAGCACCTCCTCGGCGACGAGGGCGCGCGACTCCGCGCGGCGCTCGACCCTCAGGGCGCCGCGGCCCTGCGGCCGGGCGCGCGCGTCGAGGCGTGGCTGCGCGTCCCCTACACCTCCGTGGAGGGCGGCGGCCTCACCCCGCAGCGCCTACCGGTGAGCGGCCTCGGCGTCACCCTGCTCGCCCTGCTCGCCCCCCTCGGCGAGCTCTTCATGCGACTCCTCAAGATGGTCATTACCCCCCTCGTCTTCTCGTCGCTGCTCGTGGGGGTGGCCAGCCTCGGCGACGTACGCACGCTCGGGCGACTCGGCTCCCGGACGCTCGGGCTCTACCTCGCCACCACCGCCGTCGCCGTGGCCCTCGGGCTCGTCTGCGCCCACGCGCTCAGCCCTGGGGACTTCGTGGACCCGGCCGCGCGCGCGCGCCTCCTCGCCGAGTACCAAGGCCTCGCCGCCGCCCGCGCCACGAGCGCCGCCGCCGCCCCCTCCATGCTCGACAGCCTCCTGCAGATCATCCCCACCAACCCCTTCGAGGCCCTCGCCCGCGGCGACATGCTGCAGGTGATCTTTTTCGCCACCTGCCTCGGCGTCGCCCTCACCCTCACCCCCAAGGGCGACGACGGGCGCCCCAAGGGCGCCACCCTCCTGCGCGCCCTCGACGAGCTGCAGGAGGCGATGATCGTGATGATCAACGCCATCATGCGCCTCGCCCCCCTCGGCGTCGCCGCGCTCGTGGCGTCCGTGCTCGGGCAGAGCGGCCTCAGCGTCCTGCAGGCGCTCGTGGTCTACACCCTCACCGTCCTCCTCGGCCTCGCCCTCCACACCGCGCTCGTCTACGGCGGCCTCGTCCGCCTGCTCGCCCATCGCCCCCTCGCGCCCTTCGCGCGCCACGTGCGCCCCGCCCTGCTGCTCGCCTTCTCCACCTCCTCCTCCTCCGCCACCCTCCCCGTCACCCTCGAGTGCGCCGAGCAGGCGCTCAAGGTCCGCAAGGAGGTCGCCAGCTTCGTCCTCCCCCTCGGCTCCACCGTCAACATGGACGGCACCGCCCTCTACCAGGGCGTCGCCGCCGTCTTTATCGCGCAGGTCTTTGGCCTCGAGCTCACCCTCGGCGACCAGCTCAGCATCATCCTCACCGCCACCCTCGCCTCCGTGGGCGCGGCGGGCGTCCCGGGGGCGGGGCTGGTCACCCTCGCCCTCGTCCTCAGCGCCACCGGAATCCCGCAGGTGGGCCTCGCGCTCATCCTCGGCGTCGACCGCCTCCTCGACATGTTCCGCACCGCCGTCAACGTGGCGGGCGACCTCGCCGTCTCCGTGGTGATGGAGCGCCTCGAGGGCGCCCCCACGCGCGACCCCGACTAGGGCTCCTCGACCGGCGCCACGCTCTGCACGGGCACCGCGCGAATCAGCGACGCGAGCCCCACGCAGTTGAGGAAGAAATCGCGCATCTTGGCGTGATCAGGGGTGCTGAGGTCATTATAGAACAGCAGGTGCCCGAGGTAGACGAGGTCGAGATTCACCTGCGGCTCCGCCGGCGCCGCCCCGCGCCCCTGCCCCTTGCGCGCGCCGCTCGCCGCGCGCGGCGCCGCGAACTTCACGAGCGCCGCCGGCGCCGCCGGCTGCCCCTCAAAGACGAGGTTCTGCTCCGTGAGCCGCACCGCCTGCGCCGCCACCTCCTCGCCCGAGAGGGCGCTCAGCTGCCCGGCGAACTGCTCCGCGGGGCGCCCAGTCTTGAGCGTGAAGGGCACCGTGCCCACGCTGTTGCCAAAGAAATCGGGCGCGTTGAGCAGAATCGAGTCGTGCTGGCGCGGCTCAGGCTCCTCGAGGTCCGCCTCGCCCTGGCTGTCGCTGGCGAACAGCTGCGTGATGTCCACCAGCTCGCTCGACAGCTCCATGAGGCGCCGCGGCTCCGCGAACGCTAGGCGGATGAGGTCATAGGCGTGCCCCTGCGCGAGGAAGGCGTGCAGGACGCGCTGCTCCTCCCCCTGCAGCGCCGCGCTCACCTCCTCGTCAGCGCCCAGGAAGCCCTCTGCCTCGAGGTCCACCTCGTCGCCAAAGACGTAGCCCACCGCCAGGCTGAGCGCCTCGTCCGCCGCCGAGGACGCCCGCCGGACCTCCACGGCGCGCTCCTCGCCGGGGGCGAGCACGTCGCCCACCGCCACGCCCGACACCGCCACGCCGTCGAGGGGCAGCTCCTCGCCCCCCTCGCCCCGCCCCCCGAGCTCACACACGGTGACGGGCTCCGCGCTGATGTTCTTGAGCGTGAGCGCCGCCGTCTCCGTCGCCCCGAGGTCCACCGCGAGCGGACTCACCTGCAGCGCCTTGCCGATGTGCGAGTTGTCGCTGAAGAGGCCCCCGGCGCCGAGCGCGCCGTCGGCCTTGAGCTTAAAGGAGCGGGTCAGCGGCAGGCGGAGCTGCGGCTCGATGACCTCCTCCACGTGCGGGATGTGACGCCCCACATAGACGCAGAGCTCGCAGGGGTTGTCGTGAACGCGGACCATCGCCCACAGGGCGTTGGAGACGTTGTTGATCGCCTGCAGGTTGAGGAACGACTGCGCCCCTCCCCCCTCGCCGAGGTCCATCACCGCGGGGCGGAAGCAGAAGGAGGTCCACGGGAAGGTGGTCTTGGCGTCCTTCTTATAGACGCCGCCCATCATGCGATACACCACGCGCACGGCGCCGCCGTCCTCGCCCACAGAGCGCGCGTTGCCCTCGCGCGCCCACGCGTCACGCGCCTCGTCCCCCTCCTTGAGCGTGATGAGGTAGTGGTTGCTGCCGCCCACAAAGACGCTCGCGCCGTAGCGCTCGAGGTGCCTCTTGAGCGCCTCGCCCATCTCCTCAAGCGAGCTCCGCCTGCTCTTGCTGTTGTCTGTCGACATGTGGCTCTCCTTGGTGGCGCCGCGCCACCTCTCACTCGCTGGGAGAGAGCGTGTCGAGCAGCGGTCTCAGGGGAGCTTGAGGTGGTACAGCTTTTCAAAGTTGGTGGTGGACCAGTGCCCTCAGCAGGACTCGAACCTGCGACCCCCTCTTTAGGAAAGAGGTGCTCTATCCATCTGAGCTATGAAGGCGACGTCCGCGTTCACTAACACAGCCCTCCGTGAGATGCAAGCGTGAAAAGCGTGGAGCCGCGCCGCTCACCGCGACAGGAGACTCAGGCACGCGCGTGGCGCGAGGCGCGCGCGCCCGCCGAGCCCCTCGAGCTCGATCAAGAACACGCAGGCGGCCACGGCGGCGCCCGCCTCCTCGATGAGGCGCGCGCAGGCCTCCGCGGTGCCGCCCGTGGCCAGCAGGTCATCCACGAGCAAGACCCGCGCCCCCGCCGGGAGGTCGGCGGCGTGCAGCTCGAGGGCGTCCTCTCCGTACTCGAGGCTGTAGCGGGCGCGGCGGGTGGGGCGGGGGAGCTTGCCGGGCTTGCGGGCGGGCAGGAAGGGCAGCCCGAGCGCCTGCGCGAGGGGGACGCCGAAAATAAAGCCCCGCGACTCCGCCCCCACCACGTGGGTGGCGCCGAGGGGGGCGCAGCGCGCCCGGAGCAGCTCGAGAGCCTCCCCGAGGCGCGCGGGGTCGGCGAGGAGCGGCGTGATGTCCTGAAAGAGGACGCCGGGCTTGGGGAAGTCGGGGACGGGGCGGATGAGCGCCTGGAGGGCGGCGGAGGGGGCGGTGTGCATGCGGGGGCTCGCGGCGTGGGCGCTCGAGGGCGCGCGGGGGGAGGGGCGCTCAGGGCGCCGGCAGGGCGGGCAGATAGATCAGCGGGTCGAGGGGGGCGCCGCGGTAGCGGAGCTCGAGGTGGAGGTGAGGCCCCGAGCTGCGCCCCGTGGAGCCCACCAGCCCCAGCCGCTCCCCGCGCGCCACCCGCTGCCCCTCCTGCGCTAGATTCTTGCGGTGATGCGCGTAGCGCGACTCGAGGCCATCGCCGTGGTCCACCACCACATACCACCCGTAGCCCCCCTCGTCGAACGCGGCGCGCGTCACCACCCCGTCGAGCAGGCTGAGGGTGGGCGTGCCCTCCGGCGCGCGCAGGTCGAGGCCGTGGTGCTCGCGCTCGCCGCGCGCCCCAAAGGGGCTGCTCAGGTCCACGAGGGCGGGGCTCAGCGGCCAGGCCAGCGCCATGACGCGCTCGAGCGGCAGCGGCGGCGAGTCGGGGGCGCGCCCCACGCCGCGCGCCCCCGCCGGCGCGGCGCCCGCCCCCGCCCCCGCCCCCGCCCCCCGCTGCGCCGCCCGCGCGCTCGGCACAAACAGCCGCTGCCCCACGGTGATG
>VGTA01000245.1 GCA_016874875.1 Deltaproteobacteria bacterium
TCAGCGCCGGGGCCAGCGCCGGGGTCAGCGCCGGGGTCAGCGCGGGGGTCAGCGCGGGGGCCAGCGCCGGGGTCAGCGCCGGGGCCAGCGCGGGGGGCGGCGCCGAGGCGCCCGGGGGCGGCAGCGAGGCCCCCGCCGCCTGCTTTGAGTCCACCCCCCCGCCCGCCCAGCCCGCCTTCCGCCTCGAGGCGCTCTGCCGCGCGCCGGGGGAGCCGCTCAAGGTGCGCCACGTGCGCGACCCCCGCTGCCCCAACACGCACATCGCCGCCCCCACCCGCGCCCCGGGGACCCCCCTTGAGCTAAGCGGGCTGGTGGTGACGGGCGTCTTTGGCGACAAGCTGAGCGCGCAGGACCCCGAGGGGGGCGCCTACAGCGGGCTGTGGGTGTACTCGTCGGGGCGCGCCGACCTCAGCGCCGTCCGCCCGGGCGACGTGGTGACGCTGCGCGGGGAGCTGATCGAGTACTTCACGCTCACCGAGCTCATCATCGGGCAGGATGGACTCGATGTGACGAGTCGCGGCCCGGCGCCCCTGCCGCTGCTGGTGAGCGAGACGGCCAAGATCGCCGACGGGGGGGAGTGGGTGGAGCAGCTCGAGTCGATGCTGGTGGAGGTGCAGGCGGCGCGCGTCACCCACACCGCCCCCGACTGCCCCATGGACTTTGGGATGTTCGTGGTGAACCGCGACCTCCGCCTCGACCCCTCCTATGAGCTCGACATGACGCTCGGGCGCCAGGACCTGATCGAGCGCGCGACGGGGGTGCTGAGCTTCAGCTTTGAGCACCAGAAGCTGCGCCTGCGGAGTCCCGAGGACCTGCAGCTGCTGGCGTGCGGCGGGACGCCCGACAAGTGCGAGGCGAGCGAGTGCCCCGTGGCGCCCGACCAGCGCGAGACGGGGCGCCTGATCATCACCGAGCTGCAGATCAACCCGCGCGGCGAGGACGACCTGCGCGAGTGGGTGGAGCTCTACAACCCCAACGCCTCCGCCGTGGACCTCGCCGGCTGGCGCCTGCAGGACTGCGCGGGGAATCTGGCGCCCCTGCGCGGCAGCGTGCCGGCGCGCGGCTATGTTGTGGTGGCGCGCAGCCTCGACCGCGCCGCCAACGGCGGCGTGCGCGCCGACGCCGAGATGGGCGCGCTCTTCTTGCCCAACGGCTACGGCAACGTGCTGCTCTTTGACAACGACAACGCCCTCGTGGACCAGGTCCGCTACGCCCCGAGCGGCGCGGAGGGGTGGCCCGCCTACGCCTCGGGCGAGTCGCTAGAGCTGATGGAGCCCGCTTCCGACAACCGCCTCGGGGAGTCGTGGGCGGCGGGGCGCGCCAGCTACGGCGACGGCGGCGACGGCACCCCCGGGGCGGCGTACCGCCGCTAGAGCGACAGCAGCGCGTGGAGGGGGCTCAAGAGCAGCTCGCCGAGGTCGATGAGCAGGTGGGCGAGGGTGAAGATGAGCGGCGAGAGGAGCCGCCCCCCAAAGAAGAACACAAACAGAATCAGCAGGTTGGCGCGCTCCTCGATGAATTGCACGGCCCACCGCAGCTCGCGCGGCGCGGCGCTGGCGAGCACGCTAAAGCCGTCGAAGGGGGGGACGGGGATGAGGTTGAAGAGCGCCAAGAAGACGTTGGTGAGCACCATGACGGCGCTCAGGTGGTGGACGGGGCGCAGCAGCTTGCCGAGCTCGGCGCCGAGGAGGGCGGGGTCGGTGAGGTGCAGCGTGAGGGCGCAGAGCAGCGCGAGCAGCACGTTGGAGAGGGGGCCGGCGATGGAGATCCAGAAGTCGGCCTGGCGCAGCGTGTACTGCCGACGCACGAGGCGCGGGTTGACGGGGGTGGCCGCCCACCCGATCAGGAAGCCGTTGAGGGCGCCGATGAGGGGCATGAGCAGCGCCCCAAAGGGGTGGGCGCGGATGAGGGTGAGCGGGTTGAGGTTGAGGCGCCCGTGGCGGGCGGGGGTGGGGTCGCCCATGTGGTCCGCCACCTTGGCGTGGGCGAACTCGTGGACGGTGAGGGAGAGGATGATCGCCACGAAGTTGACGAGCACCCCGACGGGGTCGATGTGCATGGGAGGGGGCTCCGCGGGGTGAGGGGTGAGGGGTGAGGGCGCGGGGGAGGGGCTACGAGCGCCGCGCCTTCTCGGCGAGGGCGTGGAGGAGCTGCAGGGCGTTGAGGGGCGACAGCTGGTCGAGGTCCACCGACCGGAGCACGCGCTCCACCTCGCTTGAGGCGGCGGGGAGGGGCGGGGAGAAGAGGCTGAGCTGGCGCTCGTCTTGGTCGCCGCGCGCCGCCACCCGCTCCCGCTTGGCGCCGCGCGCGCCCCGCGGGGCGGCGGGGTGGTGGTCGCCCTCCTCGAGGGTGCGGAGCACCGCCTGCGCCCGCTCGATGACCCTCTTGGGCAGCCCCGCCAGCTCCGCCACCTGAATCCCGTAGGAGCGACTCGCGGCGCCGGGGGTGAGGAGGTGCGAGAAGACCACCTTGCCGCTGTCCTGCGAGACGGCGACGGTGAAGTTCTTGGCGCCGGCGCGGTCGTCGGCGAGGGCGGTGAGCTCGTGGTAGTGGGTGGCGAACAGGGCGCGCGCGCCGATGGCGTCGTGCAGGTGCTCCGCCACCGCCCAGGCGATGCTCACGCCGTCAAAGGTGCTCGTGCCGCGCCCGATCTCGTCGAGAATCACCAGACTCTGCGCGGTGGCCTCCTGCAGGATGGTGGCGGTCTCGCTCATCTCCACCATAAAGGTCGAGCGCCCAGAGGCGAGGTCGTCGGCGGCGCCGACGCGGGTGAAGATGCGGTCCACCACGCCCACGCGCGCAGCGGCGGCGGGCACGAAGCTGCCCATCTGCGCCATGAGGGTGATGAGCGCCACCTGGCGCATCACGGTGGATTTGCCCGCCATGTTGGGGCCCGTGATGATCATGAGGCGCTGGCCGTCGGCGTCGAGGTAGACGTCGTTGGGGATAAACGACTCGCGCCCCACCGCCTGCTCCACCACCGGGTGCCGCCCCCCCACGATCTCGAGGGCGCGCCCGTCGTCCACGGCGGGGCGGCAGTAGCCGTGGGCGTGCGCCACCTCGGCGAGCGACCACAGCGCGTCGAGGTCGGCGACCGCCTCGGCGGAGGCCGCCAGGCGCCCGGCGTGGGCGGCCACCTCGTCCCGCAGGCGCTTAAAGAGGTCCGCCTCGATCTGCTCGCGGCGCACGGCGGCGTTGAGCACCTTGTCCTCAAACTCCTTGAGCTCCTCGGTGATAAAGCGCTCGGCGTTGGCGAGGGTCTGGCGGCGGAGGTAGTGACTCGGCGCGAGGTGCAGGTTGGCCTTGGTGAGCTCGATGTAGTAGCCAAAGACGCTGTTGTAGCGCACCTTGAGGGTGTTGATCCCCGTGCGCTCGCGCTCGCGCCGCTCGAGCTCCACCAGCCAGTCCTGGCCGTCGCTGGCGAGGGCGTTGAGCTCATCGAGCTGCTCGTCGAACCCGGGGCGAATCACGCCGCCGTCCTTGACGCTCTGGGGGGGCTCCTCGGTGAGGGCGCTGGTGAGGAGCGCCGAGAGGTCGGGGAAGGCGCCCACGCGCGCGGCGAGGGGGGCGAGGGTGGGGTGGGGGGTGAGGAGGGCGCAGAGGTCGGGCAGGCGGGCGAGGGTGTCGCGAATCTGCGCCAGCTCCCGCGGGGACGACTTGCCGAGGGCGGCGCGGGTGTTGAGGCGCTCGAGGTCGCTCACCTGCTTGAGCTGCTCGCGGAGGGCGAGGCGGAGCGTGGCGTCGCCCTTGAGGCGCTCCACGGCGTCGAGGCGGGCGTTGATGGCGTCGGGGTTGAGCAGCGGGTAGCTCATCCAGCGCTTGAGGCGGCGCGCGCCCATAGGCGTGGAGGCCCTGTCGAGGACGCCGAGCAGGGAGCCGCGCTTGCGCTTGCCGATGAGGGTGCGGTGCAGCTCTAGGTTCTGCGACGCCGTCTCGTCGAGCACGAGACTCTCATGCATCCGATAGGGGTTGAGCTGATGGACGCTCTCGGGGAAGGCGCGCTGGGTGTCGATGACGTAGGCGACGGCGGCGCCGGCGGCGCAGGTGGGGAGGGCGGGGAGGGCGAAGCCGTAGCCGCCGAGCGCCTCGGCGGCGGGGGCGCCCGTGGCGCTCTTGAGGCGCTGCAGGAGGCGCCGCGCCTGCGCCTCGTCAAAGAAGCCCTCCTCGCGCAGGGCGGTGAGGGCGACGGCGGGGAAGCGGGCGCGCAGGGCGCTGGCGAGGGCGGTGGCGGGGGCGGGGAGCAGCAGCTCCTTGGGCTCTAGGCGCGCGAGCTCGCAGCGGAGGGCGCCGAGGCTGAGCACCTCGGTGGCCTTAAAGGCGCCGGTGCTCACGTCGAGGGCGGCGAGGCCAAAGAGCTCGCCGCCCACAAAGCCCTGCGCGTTGGCGGCGTAGCCCTGCGGGCACACCGCCACCAAGAAGTGCTCGTCGCGCTCCTGCAGGCTCTCGCCGTCGAGCACCACGCCGGGGGTGATGACCTGCGTGACGCCGCGCTCCACGAGCTTGCTGGTGGTGGGGTCGGAGAGCTGGTCGCAGACGGCGACCTTGAAGCCGGCCTCGAGCGCCTTGTTGAGGTAGCTGGGGAGCTGGTGGTGGGGGAAGCCCGACATGGGCTCGGGGACGGCGGCGTCCTTGTTGCGGCTGGTGACGGTGAGGCCGAGGTGCAGACCGGCGTTCTCGGCGTCGCCGAAAAACATCTCGTAGAAGTCGCCCATGCGGAAGAACAGGAGCGCCTCGGGGTAGCGCGCCTTGGCCTCCACGTACTGCGTCATCATCGGGGTGAGCTTGACGCCGGCGGGGATGCCGTGCTGCGCCGTCTGCGTATACTCGTACTTGGTGGGGGGGGGGAGCGCGGGGGGGGGCGCGGGGGCGCTCAGCGCGCGCGCAGGGTGATGAGGAGGTCGCCGCGCTCATCAGGGCGCCCCCAGCGCGCGAGGCCCTGCCCCGCCGCCCGGAGCTGCCGCCCCGAGGTGGAGCCGGGGGGCACGGTGATGTGGATGGGGCCGTGGGGCGTCTGCGCCGACACCACGCCCCCCGCCCGCAGCACCTCCGCGGGCACCCCGAGCTCGAGGTCGAGGTGCTCGCCGCGGCGCCGGAAGCCCTTGGGGAGCTCGGGGGGGGTGAGGAGGATATA
The DNA here is from genome assembly GCA_016874875.1 of Deltaproteobacteria bacterium. GTDB lineage: Bacteria > Myxococcota_A > Bradymonadia > UBA7976 > VGTA01 > VGTA01. The sequence continues at coordinate 5,132 of VGTA01000245.1, forward strand.
CAGGTCACCGTCGGGGTGCCCGTTGAGCCCCGCGCGCCCCCGCCCCCCCAGGCGCAGCTTGCGCCCCTCGTCGGCGCCGGGGGGGACCCAGACGGTCAGCTCCTCGCGGCGGCGCACGCGCGCCTCGCCGCCGCACTCCGAGCACCCCTTGGCGCGCTCAAGGGCCGGCGCGCTCGCGCCCGCCGCGCCCGCCTCCTCCCCGGCGCCCCCCTGGCAGCGCGGGCAGGGCGCTAGGCGCGAGATGGCCACCTTGAGCGTCTTGCCGTGGGCGAGGGCGTGGAGGTCCACGGGGAGGCGCACCTCCTCATCGCGCCCCGCCTCAAAGCGCCCGCGCGCCACGCGCCTGTAGAGGCGCCCGAGGCGCTCACCGGCGCCCTCGAGGGTCTGCTGCACCTCATCGCCGAGGGCGCGGAGCTTGTCGTGCAGGGTGGGGACGGGCTCCACGGGCACGAGCGGTATCTCTGCGTCGCGCGCCCAGGCGTCGCGCGCCCCCTCCGGCGCCGCCCCCCCCGCCCCCGACGCTGACGCTGACGCTGACGCTGACGCTGACGCTGACGCTGACGCTGACGCTGACGCTGACGCTGACGCTGACGCTGACGCCTCCTCCTCCTCCTCCTCCTCGCCTCGCGCCTCCTCCCGCCGCTGCTCC
>VGTA01000246.1 GCA_016874875.1 Deltaproteobacteria bacterium
GGGGGCGCGTTCACCGTGAAGGCGCGGCGCGCCTGCACCACCTCGCCCACGCAGTTGGGCACGTTGAGCGTAAAGGTGTAGGCGCCCGGCACATTGATGAGCGCCCCCGCCGCGTAGGCGCGCGTCGCCCCCGCCTCCGCCAGCGTCGCCGAGAGGGGGTTAGCGCAGCTCTCGTCGAGCGCCCACGTGAAGGCGCCGCTCCCCACCAGGCTCCCCTCCGCGGGGCCGTTGAGCGTAAAGGGGACCGCCTCCGCGACGCGGTACTGGCGGTCGATCACCTTGCGGTTGCCGCAGCGGTCCACCGCCTCCACGCTGAGGAGGCGGCGGCAGGAGTTGGCGGTGGTGGTCTCGTGAATGATCGGGGCGGGGTCCACCGCGTCCGAGGCGGCGATGTTGAGGCTGGGGACCTCGGCGAGGCGATAGCAGGCGTTGGCGATGAGCGCGCTAGAGATGCTCAGCGACGGCGCGGTCCGGTCAAAGGGGACGGGGCCACCCGAGTTCATCACCGAGCGCCCGTTGCGGTCATCGACCATCTCCACCGTGAGCGCGCGGAAGCCCTCCGCGAACCGCCCAGCGTCGAGGGTGATGGTGTGCGTCTTCTGGACGTTGGGCTGCACCTGCACCGACGACTGGTGCACCGACACGTTGTCCACGAGCACGCGCACCGTCACCGCCCCGCCCTCGAGGTCCTTCAGCTTGATCTGCAGCGGGAACTGCACATTCGCCACGCAGTCACTGGCGCGCGGGTACACGATCTCGCCCGTGGGCGGCGCGTTATCCGACACCGTCAGGTCCGCCTCCACCACGGAGCAGGCGCCCTTGGTGTCGCAGGTGCGCAGGCGCACGATGTACGACAGCCCCACGCGCCACTGCGAGTTGACGTGATTCTCCACGAGCGCGCCCACCGCGTCGGAGTTGCCCACCCCGGCGACGCCGTTGGTGTCGTTGGCGCCAAAGAGACCGTCGTTATCCGTGTCCCACTCATAGCGCGCCACGGCGTCGCAGGGGGCGTTGGGGTCGACGGTGGCGCGGGCGTCGAGGGTGACGGGCTGGCGCACGCCGTTGAGAATCGTGGTGGCGTAGGGGCCGCCGGCGTTGCCGACGGGGGGGAGGTTGTTGTTGGAGATGGTGTAGACCGCCGTCGCCTCGCTCGTGCGGTTAGAGGCGTCGGTCACGCGCAGGCGGGCGGTGACGGGGCCGTCGCCCACGGCGTTGCGGAGCACCGACACGCCCTCAGCGTCAAAGGTGCCGTCGTTGGTGAGGTCCCACTGGTAGCGGACGAGGGCGAAGCCATTGTCGAGGGGGCCGTCGGTGGAGCTGCCGCCGCCGTTCAGCTCCACCTGCGCGTTACACGCCGGGCGCGAGGGGGTGACGGCGGCGAGGGCGGTGGGGCCCTGCACGATGTCGAGATTCACCACGTGCTCGCTCGTGGCGCCAAAGCGGTCGCGCGCCTGCAGGCGCACGGCGTAGCGGCCCTTGTTCCCTGTGCCGAGGAGCTGCGTGAGCTGCTGCCAGGTGAGGGTGGGGGTGGGGTTGTTGTCGTACTGCGCCTCAAAGGTGCCGTTGTTGCCGATGTCCCAGCGGAGACTCACGACCGCGTCACCGCACTGGGCGTTGGGGTCCACCGTGCCGCCGCCGTTGAGCGCAACAGCGGCGTCGCCGATCGCCACCACATAGGGCCCGCCGGCGTTCGCCGATGGGGCGCTGTTGCCCTGCGTCACCGCGAGATTCACCTGCGTGGTGGCCTGGTGCCCCTCGCTGTCGGTGACGCGGAGCATCACGGGGACGGGCCCGTTGAAGGTGAACTGGCTCGCCGTCACCGTGGTGCGCTCGCCGCGCGCATCCACGGCGTCATTAAAGCTGCCGTTGTTGTTCATGTCCCACGCCCACTCCACGATGTCGATGAAGGGGTGCGAGTGCCCCGAGGCGCTCGCGTCGAGGGTGAGGCGCTGCCCGCAGGCGGCGACGGTGGGATCCACCACGGCGGAGGCGACCGGGTTGACGGGGTGGACGGTGAGAGTGGAGCGGTCGCGGGCGCTGAGGAAGGTGGTGTCCTCCACCTCCATCACGAGCGGATAGGTGCCGAGGGCGCCCACGCCGAGCTGCGCGAGGCGCGCCGCCGTCACCGCGCTCACCGCCTCGAGCCCATCGCCGTTGTCGTCGCGCGCCACCACGTCCCAGTTGACGAGCGTGTCGGGGTTCTCGTTGGCGCTGTAGTTGACGCGCCAGCGATAGAACTTGATAAAATCATCCTTGTTGGGCTCGATCGACTGCGCCCCGCTCAGGCGGAGGTCGCCGCCCAAGAGCACGTGATAACCCACCTCGGGGGAGTCCGAGGGGTCGGCGTCCGCCGTGGGGGGCACGTCGCCCACGCCGTAGAGAATCGGCTTCTGGATCCAGACCTTGGTGCCGCGGTGGTCGGTGACGCGCAGGCACACGAGCGGGCGGGGCACGCTGTTGGGGGAGACGTTCTCAAAGATGCGGCGGTAGGTGACCACCGGCTGCCCCACCGCGTCCACGAACTGCGGCGCGTTGTCGGCGCAGTCAAAATCCCACTCATAGTTGGTGATGGCGCCCGTGGGGATGGGCGAGTAGCTCTCGCGCGCGTCGAGCGTCACCTGCACGAGGCCCGTCTGCAGGTCGATGGGGGCGGGGGAGGGGCGCTGGTCAAAGCGCGCCACGGGGTCGGCCTTATAGACGGTGAGCTCCACCTGCGCCGTGGACTGCGCGCCAAAGGTGTCGGTGACGCGCGCCGTGAGGCGGCGCTGGAGGCTGAGGTCCACGCCGTTCCAGCCGAGGCGGACGCTCGCGTCCGCCCAGGGGAGCACCACGCGCGACTGCTGCGTGGTCACGTCCCGCGCCCCCCCAAACCGCCCGTCGCCGTCGAGGTCCCACTCGTAGCGGGTGATCGCGTCGCCGCAGCTGGCGTTGGCGTCATACGAGGGGGAGGCGTCGAGGACGATGTCCTGCAGCTCAATGCGCGTCACGCGCGCCGCCGCCACGCGCGCCACGGGCGCGCTGTTGCCCTGATTCACGTTCACCTTGAGCCCCGACACCGTGTGCGAGCGCCCGAGGTCGTCGGTGACCTTGAGCGTCACGTCATAGGTGCCAAAGCGGGGGTACGCGTACGCGAACCGCACCCCGCCGCCGTCCACGCCGGGGTTGAGGTTGGCGTCGACGTCCCAGGCGTACTGCGTGATGCGGCGGTTGGGGTTGAGGTGGAAGCTGTTGGCGCCGCTGAAGGAGATCTCCTGCTGGCACTGCGCGGGGTTGGGCACGGCGGTGGCCACCGCCACGGGCTCCTTGGGGTAGATGGTGAGCTGCGTGATGGTGGACACCTCCGCGCCGGCGGAATCGCGGGCGCGGAGCTTGATGTTGTAGGCGCGCCCGTACTGGAAGGCGCTGAACTTGGACCAGGGGATCGTGCCGGCGGCGGCGCTGAGGTCGTTGAAGGCGTTGTCGCCGTCGAGGTCCCACGCCACCGAGAGCGTGTCGCCGCAGCCGGCGTTGTTGTCGGAGGCGCTGCCGCGCAGCGTCAGGGCGTCACCCGCCTCGAGGATATAGGGCCCGCCGTGGTTCACCGACGGCGCCTCGTTGGGCACCGGCAGCACCGTCACGGGCAGCTCGGTGAGCTTCTCTTGGTTCGTGCTGTCCACCACCCGGAGGGTGGCGACGTAGCTGCCGCTCCGCTGATACGAGTAAATAAAGGGCACGCTCGCCCCCGGGATCACCTGCCCGCCGGCGGTGGTGTGGGTGGCGCCAACCTCAAAATCCGCGCGCGCCCCGGGGGTGTTCCACCACAGCCCGCCGCCGTTGGCCGACTTGTCCACATCCCATTGGTACGCCACGATCCGCGCGTCGGGGCTGGGGTGGAAGGAGGCGCTGTGGTTAAAGGTGAGGGTGCTGGCGTTGCTGTTGGAGCAGCCCTCATAGACCACGGCGGGGGTGATGCTGGCGAGGGCGACGGGCTTGGGGTTAAAGAGCGTGGGGGTGAGGATGAGCACGCCCACGGCGGTGGAGAACGACACGCCGCCGTAGTTGCAGTTGATCATGCTCCCCACGTCGCAGTCGTGGATGTAGCCCCAGTTGCCGTTGTCAAAATCCCCACGGTCGCGGTACTGCGCGCGCATGGTGGAGATGGCGAACTGCTGGTCCCAGGTGAAGCCGTCCAGCACGCGCGGCGAGAGCTCCTCGGGGATTCCTGTGCGGTAGGCCTTCTGGTGCGAGTAGATGGCGTAGAGGTTGCCGCAGCCCGACCCCGACCAGCGGTACACCGACGAGGTGTTGCCGCAGAGGTAGCTCCCTGTGGACCAAAAAAGGCCGCCGTTGTAGTAGGGCGCCACGGTGGTGGAGGTCCAGTTATTGCTGGTGAAGCTGCGCATCTTCGACATCGCCTGGCGGTAGTCGTTGACGCGGTAGCCGGAGTAAGGGAAGGGGGTGGCGTTGTTGGCGCCGCCGGAGGTGGGCAGCTTGTCAAACTCGAGCCAACGCGCGACCAGTATCGAGCCACCCGTCAGCATGAGGTTGTTGGTGCCATGCCCAGAGGTCCTGTACTGCGCGGCGCCGTTGTTGTTGAGGTTCGCCACCGCCGCGTAGGCGCTGCGGTACTTGTGGCGGTTGGTGACGATCACGCCAAAGGGGCGCCCGAGCACCTCGGCGCTCTCAAGGCCGATGTAGGCCCACTGCGCCGTGGAGGCGTCCATGTAGATGCAGTCGCCGCCGCCGTCAAAGGCGCTGTAGTACCACCCACCGTCCGCGCAGCCGCCGTCGATCTGCATGTAGCCCATGTAGTCGGTGAGCTCTTGAATAAAGTTCTCCCACCGCATGCCCGCCAGGCCGCCCGTCTGCAGCGGGGTGCCCACGAGGCTGGGGAGGACGGAGGCGAGGGCGCTGGTGGAGACGCCATGGTAGTAGACGTTGTTGCTCGCGCCGTTGGTATAGGCGCCGCTGTTGTTGGTGGTGCCGGGGAGGCGGTTGCAGTTACGCGTGCGGTAAGAGCCAGTCGACAGGACATCCACGCCGCACTCGCTGCTCTCGTCCGCGCCGTTGATCCCCACCCAGCCGGTGCCGTTGGCGAGAACCTGGTTCACGATGCGCGCCACCGTCTCCGCGTAGGGGTTGGAGTCCCAGCGGTACTTGTTGGTGGCGGACCAGTTGTCGGGCATCGTGAAGCCGTAGGTGTTATAGCCCGCGGTGGGGAAGGCGGGGCCGTGGCCGTTGATGGAGAACGCCCACGCGGCGAGGGCGGCGCCGGCGAAGGTGTTGCGCCCAGAGTCCGGGTAGCCCGTCATCTGCGCGTTGGTGCCGCTCCGCACCATGCGCCGGTGCAGGTACCAGAGGCTCTCCTGGATGGCCACCTGCGACATCACGTCGATCTGGTCCTTCTTCCAGGCGCGCGGGTCGGGGGTGGGGCTCCAGTTGTACACAAAGAGCTTATAGGTGGCGAGGGACTCCTTGCCCGTGCAGTTGTTGTAGACCTGCACGTTGATGGGCCACCGCTGGTCGGCGGTCCCCGGGACGTCGGGGACCTCGTAGTAGACGCTGATGTCGTAGAGCGTGCCGTTCCACGGCGAGGCGCTCCGCATGGCGTCCTGGCCGTCGGTCTCAAAGGCGCCGTCGCGGTCGGTGTCCCAGATCACACGATACGAGCCGCAAGAGGCGTTGCGCACGATGCCCTTGAGGGTGATGCGCGCGTTCTCGTGCACGGGGTGCGGCAGCTCGAGGTTGTTGGGGGCGAAAGGCACCAAGACGATGTCGTCGTCTGCGAGCGCGGCGC
>VGTA01000247.1 GCA_016874875.1 Deltaproteobacteria bacterium
CTCGCCCTCCCCCTCGCCCTCCCCCTCCCCCCCCTACACGCCCAGCCCGCCTACCCCCCCAGCGCCGCGCTCCCCCCCGCCCTCGCCCGCCTCAACGCCGCCATGCGCGACGCGCTCAAGGAGGCCATCAGCGACGAGCGGCGCGCCCTCGGGGCGGTGATCATCTACGAGGGGGAGGCGCTCAGACTCCTGCGGGACGGCGAGGAGGTCGCCGCCTTCCCCGCCGCCCCGCCGCCGCGCTACCACCAGCTCAAGGCGCTCAGCCACCTCGCCTTCGCCGCCGCCATCGAGCTGCGGCGGGGGGGGCGGGCGGAGGGGGCGCGGCGGGCGTGGCTGGCGCGGGTGGGGGCGGACGGGCGGGCGGCGCGCGAGGAGACGCGCGCCCTCGACCTCCCGCCCCCCCTCGCCGCCCACGCCCTCGCGCTCATCGACGAGACGCTCGCCCTCCTCGCCCTCGCCGCCGCCGCCCCCGGGGCCGCCCCGCCCGCCGGCGCCCTCGACGCCTACGTCGCCCGCGTCCGCCCCCACCTCGACGCCGCCATCGCCGCCGCCGCCCGCGACCACCTCGACGCCCTCGCCCCCGCCGGGCGCGCCCTCTACGCCCTCCTCACCCCCGCCGAGCGCCTCACCGCCCGCGCCCACCTCTACGGCGGGCGCGGCGCGCGCGTGGACAGCCTCGTGCTCCAGTACCTCTCGTGGCTCCTCGGGGAGGGGACGGGGCGCGAGAGCGCGCGCGTGGTGTTCTCGGAGGGCGTCTTTGAGCGCGCCCCCGCCCTCGACGCCCTCGCCCGCTACGGCGCGGAGCGGGCGCTCGCGGAGGTGGTCTTTGGGGACCCCGACCGCCTCCACCGCGACGTCCTCGGCGACGCCGCGCGCGCCCTGCTCGGCGCGCTGCCCCCGGCGCGCGCGCTGCTCGGCGAGGGGCGCCCCTGACCCGCACGGCGCGCCTCCCCCCGCGCCGCGCGCGCCCCACGTGCGTCCAGAGCTCCTCCGCGCACAGGCCTAACCGCCCGCGCCGATCACCGCCTCCTGGAGCCCGCTGAGGTCACAGCTCCCCTGCGCCACGAGGCGCGCGGCGAGCCGCTCGAGGGCGCCGCGGTGCGACGAGAGGAGGCCCTCGGCGCGGGCGCGCTGCTCCTCCACCAGCCGCGACACCTCCTCCTCCACCCGCGCCGCCCACGCCGCCGGCAGCGCCCCCTCCCCCGCGTCGAAGGTGCGGAGTCCGAGCCCCGCCGCCTCCGCCGACATCCCCAGCGACTCCACCATCAGCCGCGCGAGCGCCGTGGCGCGGCGGAGGTCGTCATAGGCGCCCATCGAGACATCGCCCACCACCAGCTCCTCCGCCACGCGCCCCCCCAGCAGCACACAGATCTGGTCAAGCAGGTCGCCGCGCGACGTCACATAGCGGCGCTCCGGGCGCTCCTGCACCATGCAGCCCAGCGCCTCGGCGCTGTCCACGCCCACGCGCACCTCCTCCACCTTGGGCGCGTTCGGGAGGAGGTAGGCGCACAGCGCGTGCCCCGCCTCGTGCGCGGCGACCACGCGGCGCTCCTCGGCGAGCAGGGCGGGGCGCGGGCGGCGGCGGTCGCCGAGCGCCTCGCGCAGCGCCTCCTCCGTCGCCACCCAGCCCGCCCCCGCGCGCACCTGCTGGCGCTTGAGCCCGCGCATCAGCGCGTACAGGTGGTCCCCTGAGTAGCGCGCCCCGCTCACCGGGTCCGCCACCCCCTCTGTTTTGCGCGCTAGCCAGTCGAGCTGCGCGCCGCTCAAGGGGAGCGCGAACTTCTTGTTATAGAGGCCCAGGACCTCTCGCCGGTCCACCTCCTCGGGGTAGGGGATGTGGATGTTGAGCTCAAAGCGCCCGGGGCGGAGGAGGGCGGGGTCGAGCGACTCGAGGAAGTTGGTGGTCCCCACCACGAACACCAGCTCCTCCCCCCTAAACCCGTCCATCTCCGTGAGCAGCTGATTCACCATCGAGTGCTCCACGCCGCTCCCTGTGTAGGTGCCGCGCGCCGAGGCGAACGAGTCGAGCTCATCAAAGACGATGATCGACGGCGCGGCGCGGCGCGCCTGCGCGAACACCTTGCGGAGATTCTCCTCCGACTCCCCCACCCACTTGGACTTCAGCTCCGGCCCCGACACGATCAGAATCGTGGCGTCGAGCGCCGTGGCGATGGCCTTGCAGAAGAAGGTCTTGCCGGTGCCTGGGGGGCCGTGGAAGATCAGCCCCTTGGGAATCAGCTCCTCGATCTGCCGCACCTCCTCGCCGTCCGCCGCGTCATCATCGCGCCGCGCGAGGAAGCTCAAGAGCTCGCGGCGGAGCTGCTCCTTCACGCCCGCGTAGCCGCCGATGTCGGCGTCGAGGTCCACGTTGGGCAGCTCAAAATCCGCCACCAGCGTCATCTCCCGCAGCGCCCGGTAGAGCGCCGCCGCCCGCGCCGGCGCGGCGGGGTCGAAGTCGGTGCGCGAGTGCAGGTCGCTGAGCACCTCGCGGCAGCGCACCGCGTTGAGCCCCGAGAGGTACTTGTAGAGGCGATAGGGGTTAAAGTGCGTCACGCCGAACTTGCGCGCCTCGCGCTGGAGGATGAGCTGCGGCAGGCGCTCACGCCCGATCCCCATCAGCGCGCGGCGCGCGGGGAAGGCGCCCTCGATCACCTTGGGCAGCTCAAAGCTGGGGTCCTTGAATCCCAAGAAGACCATCGCCGGATTCTCAAACAGCAGCGCGGCCACCTCGCGCGCCTCGCCGCTCAGGCCGCTGCGCGTGGTGGTGGTGAGCACGTCGAGCTGCGGCAACGCCAGCACGCGGTCCGGGCCCGCCTCCTCGAAGACGGCGCGCTGAAGCTGCGTCACCAGGCGCCGCATGCGGTCCATGGGGGGGCCCTCGGCGTCTGCGGCCTGCGGCAGCCCCGAGATGAGCCTGAGGGCGCGCGCCGGTGCGCGGGCCTTGAGGCGGTCGCGGAGGGCGCGATACACGTAGTGGGTGAGCTGCTTGTCGCACTCCACCAGCACCGACAGCCCCCCGCACAGGCGCTCGGTGATCCAGTTGAGGTCGGCGCCATAGGCGCCCTCGACCGCCTCCTGATGAGAGAGGTCGACGGGGAGCTCAGAGATCAACATGTCCATGGTTCTCTCCTGCGCGCGTGAGTGATCGCGTGAGCGCTCGTCACTGCGTGATCTTGATGAGCAGCTCATAGACGCCGCCCTGGGTGGACTCCCGCTGCTCCACCACATCCCCCATCTGGCGCGCCTTGCGCTTGAGGGCCTCGGCGTAGACGCGCTGCAGGGGGCCGTTGAGGGCGCGGCGGTGCGCATCGAGGCGCCCCTCGAGCTCGGCGGTGAGGGCCTCTTGGGGGGCGCGCAGGGCCTCGTTGACCTCGCGCTCGATCAGATCCTGCGAGGCGGCGCGCAGCCGCTCTCGGGCGCGGTCGCGGTTGGGCTCCCGATCCGCGTCCCCCCTCTCCTGCAGGGTCACCTCCGTGGTGATCGTGACGTCTCGCTCGAGGGTGATCTCCACAGAGCGGGCCTCGAGGTCCACGGCCACGCGCACCTCCCCGGCGCCCTCGCCGGCGTCCGCCTCCACGCGCGAGCAGCGCCCGCCCTCGTCCACAAAGCCGTCGGCCACGAGCTCCTGGCGGAGCAGGTCGAGCATCTCTTGGGGGTCGAGGAGGGGGGTGAGGGCGAGGTCACACACCACGCGGTCGCGCAGGCGCCGCGTCGCGCGGACGGACTCTTTGATCTCTAGACGGTACATCTGACTCATGACGTCTCTGCTCTCTACCCGATCTCGGGCAACAGGGCCGCGCGCGCGCGGCTAAACAGGGGCAAGCGCAGCAGGTCCTCCGTCTCCGCGTTGGGCGCGCTGAGGGGCGGCTCCCGGAAGGCGAGGGCGGCGTGAGTGCTGGCGAAAAACTCATCATGCGTTGAGCGCTCTAGGATGTGCGGCAGCGTCTGCGCGCGCGCCCTGAGGCGCGCGGGGAGATCGAGGAGGGCGCACAGCGGCTCAACCAGCGGCGCGCGGTCCTCAAGGCGCACGCCTCTCAGGAGGGCGCCCATGAGCAGGACGCGGGGCACGCCGTCGACCACGAGCGGCACGCGCGCCGCGTAGCCCAAGAGGGGCGCGAGGAGCCCCAGGCGCTCCTCGCCGCGCGCGTCGCGGGCCGCCGCCGCCCAGAGCGCCTCCACCCTGCCCTGCTCCGCCGCGATGCACGCCACGGCGCGCTCTCGCGCCTGGCGCCGCTCCTCCCCGAGCCGCCCCCGCGACGGAGAGGCCGCCGCCTCAGCGTCCAAGAGCGCCGCGCGCGTCTGTGGGTGAGGCCACCGGCGCCCCTCCGCGGCGAGCCAGCGCGCCGCGATGTGCTGCGCGAGCCAGGGCCAGAGGGCGGGGAGGGCGGGGCGGTCGATGAGGGCGCGCAGAGACGCCGCGAGACGCGCGGGGGCGGGGGCGGGGGCGTGGGGGTCGAGCAGCGCGCAGAGGGGGCTGGCGGCGCAGAAGGAGGCCTGCAGGGCGCTGATGTCCGCCTGCGTCCTGAGCTGCGCGCGCAGGCGCTCATAGACCAAGGCGTGCAGGAGGAGGTCGCCGTCGTGCGTGAGGGTGAGGGCGCCGAGGGCGCTGTGCGGGTCCTGGCCGGGGCAGGGGCAGAAGAGCTGGCGCGCGGCGATGAGCAGCGTGAGCGCCTCGCTCGAAAAGGAGAGCGCGAGGCCCTCCCAGGCGGGGTGCTCCCACATGCGCCCCAGCGCCGAGCGCCCCTGGGGCGGCGCGAGGGCGGGCAGGCGCCGCGCCCCGAGGGCGGCGAGCCACTCGAGCGTCCCTCGGCGCGCCACGTCCGCCAAGCCCTCCGCCGCCTCGCGCGACAGCCCCTCCGCGCGCCCCCACGGGAGGCCGCTCGGCGCATACTGGTCGCTGAGCGCCTTGAGCTCCCCCGCGTTGAGCGGCTGAGCGCTGAGCAGGCGGGCGGCGAACGACGTCAAGAGCGGGGCCGCGGCGAGCTGTGTTTGCAGCTGGGGGCGCGAGGGGTGCGAGGGCGTCATGTGGGCTCCTCTCCCCGCGAGGGCGAGGGCGGGGACGGGGACGGGGGCGGGGCGGGCGCGCGCACCGAGGAGGCGGCGAGCGCGGCGAGCAGGTCGGTGATGGAGTCGTGGGGGAAGCCGTTGACGGTGAGCTCGCCGCCGCGCAAGCGCAGCTCGATGGTGTTGGGGCCCTCCTCCCAGGCGCCCTCCTCGGCGCGGAGGTGGGCGTAGCGCTCCGACAAGAAGCGCACGCGCTGGTTGGACGAGCCGACCCAGCGACGCCCCCGGTCGAGGCGCTGCGCCACAAAGGGGCCGTCCACGAGCAGGTCGCAGGCGGCCAGGAGGCGCGCGTGGTGGGGGTCGCCGCCGCTCACGAGGCGCTCGTAGGTGAAGCCCGTAAAGACGAGCACCGAGCGCCCCGCGGCGCGCACGCGCTCGGCGAGGGGGGCGAGGGCGCGCGCCTGCGCGAACGGCTCCCCCCCCACCACCGTGAGCCCCTCCACCCCCGGGGCGGCGCAGACCTCAGCGGCCAGCGCCTCCACCGAGCACAGCTCCACCTCCTTGAACTCCAACATGTGCGGATTACAGCAGCCCGGGCAGCGCAGCGGGCAGCCCTGCACCCAGAGCGCGTAGCGGCGCCCGGGGCCCTCCGCCTCGGTGAGCGGGGCCCGCGCCGCCACGTTCACGAGGAGCGCCCCCTCAGCGCGCCACGCCGCGCCGCTCACAGGGCCGCTCACAGGGCCG
>VGTA01000248.1 GCA_016874875.1 Deltaproteobacteria bacterium
CGTCCACAACGCGCTCAGCCTCCTCGCGGCGAGCCTCTAGGCTACGATTCGTCGCCTCAAGGCTCTCGAGCGCCTCTACGCGCGTCGCGTGGACCCCGCAGGCCGCGCGGAGCGCGCGCCACGCCCGAAGAGGGAAGCTCCCGAGCGAGAAGAGCGCCTGAGGGTCCGTCACCCCCTCCGCGGGTGTCACGGGGATCGCCGCGAGGCGCTCACACACGCTTCCTGCGTCGCGCGGCGCCTCTCCCGCGATCACCTCAATCAACCCATCAAGCACCTCCAAAGGCGCCGACTGAAGCGCCCGCGCGAGCAGCGGGCGCTCAACCTCCGTGAGCCCCCCGAGCGCCGCGCGCCGCAGATCCGCACGCGAACGCGGGTCCCACGGCGACGGAGCAGGCTCGGCGGGGATGAGCGCGCTGGAAGAGGGCGCGGGCCTCGAGTGTGGCTCTTGGGGAGCGTTACATGCGCAGAGGGCGGCGCAGAGGGCGGCGCAGAGGGCGGCGCGGCGTACATCTAACACTGAATCGTTCATAAATCGCTCACTCCAACACCAAATTTATGAGACAGAGTACTCGCCCCATGAGGCGCTGCCCACCCAATAGAGGTGAGGGCTACAGAGGCTGTGAGGATAGATAAAACATTTATACTCTGCAACGATAACAGGTGCCTGGCACCTGTAAACCCACCCACAAAAACCTCAAAACACCCCCTCCAGCGCCTCCTCCCCGCTCACCTGCCGGATGTTCCCATCCAGCGTATCCAGCTCCTTCTGCGTCAGCTCCACCTTAGGCGAAAACAGCCGCTGGTGCGCCAAATCCACCACCCGCAGCGCCGCGTCCGGCTCCATCCGCTCCTCCCCCTCACGGCGCCCCGCGCCCTCCCCCGCGCCCTCCCCCGCGCCCTCCCCCGTGTCGGGCAGGCGCTCCCGATCCTGCGCCACCCGGAGCGCCTCCCCCCGCCCCCCCCGGCGGCGCTCGCGGCGGGCGAGCTCGGCGGCGGCGTCCACGAGCGTCTCGGCGCAGGAGTAGCGGAGCTGACCGCGCCCGAACAGGCACACCTGCAAGCGCGCCCCCTCCGCCGACCCCTCCTCCACCACCTCCAGCGTCAGCGGCGCGTCGTCGCGGAGCTCAAAGCGCGGCGAGCGGGCGAGGGCGGCGGCGGCGGCGTCGGCGAGGGCGCCGCCGCGCACCGCGAGGCGGGCGGGCAGGCGGAGGTCGAGCCAGCGCAGGGGCGTGGGGAAGGAGGTCAGCAGGGCGTGCAGGTCATCGTCGAGCGGCGCCTCCCCCGAGCGCGCGACGCGCGACGCCCACCGCAGCGCCATCACGCGGAAGCGAATCAGGCGCGCCTGCTCAGGAATCCCCGCCAGCGCCTGCTCCGCCAGCCGCAGACTCTCCGCCGCGTCCCCCTCCACCCACGCGCGCTCCGCCTCTAGCGCGTCGAGGTACGCGTTGGACTCCTTGGGGAAATCCTCCGCCTCGAGCCGCCGCGCCTCCTCGATGGCGCCCCGCAGCACCCCGCCGCCTAGCGTGTGCGCCAGCGTGTTGACATACCAAGGCATCACGTTGCTAAAGTACGGACGCACCAGGTCCACGAGCAGCGCCTCATGAGACGCGTAGCGGATGACCTGGCGGCGCTGCTTCCAGCGGCGGAAGGCGAGCGCCGCGAGGCGCGGCGCCCCCCGCAGCCACGCCGCCCCCCCCCGCGCCGACAGCCGCTCGCGCTCCTCCACCAGCGCCGCGTCGAGGAGCGCCCAGTACAGCACCGACGCCTCGAGGTAGAGCATCTCCTCCGACGCCGAATCCGTCCCCGCCGAGCGGTCGGGGTAGGTCACCACGTCGTGAATCTCACGCAGCCCGCGCCCCCACACCCCGAGGCTGTACATCAGCTCCGCCCGCCGCGCCTTCACCCGCATGTGACTCGTCGACCACTCCCCCCCGTCCCGCGGCGCCCACGCGCTCAGCGCCGAGATGCTCTTCTGGAACTCCCCGCGAATCAGGTACGTGGCGGAGCTCTGAATCATCGGCGAGCTCGAGCAGTCGCGCTCCTGCGCGTTGAGCGCGAGGCGGTTGAGGCGCTCCTCCTCATCAAACGAGTAGCACTGCCGCGCCGCCAGCGCGAGGTTGAGCGCGATCACGCACGACTGCTCCCGCGCGTCCGCGTGCCCCTTGAGCCCCCACTCATAGCTCCGCTTGCGCTGACGCGCCTCGCACTCCACCGCCATCAGCCCGTTGAACGCCCGACTCCGCGCGTACGGGTCCTCGCTCTGGATGAGCCGCAGCCCGTGCGCCCGCGCCTCCTCGAACCGCCCGAGCTTCACCAGCGGCCAGATCTTGAGGTCGTCCTTGGGGGGCTGGTAGAGCACCTCGTAGCGCTCGAGCGTCCGCAGCTGCTCCGCGCGGAGGTCCATGTCGCCCTGCACATAGGAGATGTAGAGAATCACGTCGCGGTGCATCCGCTGCGCCTCCGCCTCCGCCGGGCGCTCCCCGCACGCCCTCAGGAGCCACCGCTCCGCCCGCCGCGCCCAGTAGAGCGCCTTGGGGAAGTTGCCCTCGGCGTCCACGTAGAGCTGCGCGAGCACATAGGCGGCGAGCACGGGCTCTGTCTGCGCGGCGAGGGCGGCCTCCACCTGCGTGCGCGCGCCGTTGCGCTCGCCGTTGTGGAGCAGCACCTTCGCCTCCACCTCGCGCGCGCTCGGCGCGAAGCAGGCGGCGCGCGCGGGGGCGGCGAGGGCGCAGGCGAGGGCGAGGGCGCAGGCGAGGGCGCAGGCGAGGGCGTGGGCGCAGGCGAGGGCGTGGGCGCAGGCGCAGGCGAGAGCGCGGGCGCGGGGGAGCGCCGCTGCGGGCGTCCAGGCGCGCGGGGCGCGGCGGGGCGTGAGGGGGCGCACCGCGGCCCTCAGCGGACCCGCGCCGACAGCGTGGCGCGCGAGAGCGCCTCAAGCGGCGCGCGCAGGGCGTCGGCGATGAGCCCCTGCGCGTCGCGCACGCCGGGAATCAGCGTGAGGCGGTGCTCAAAGAGCGGCCCGGAGAGCGCCTCCACGTCCTCCGCGCTCACGAAATCGCGCCCGGCGAGGGCGGCGCGCGCCTGCAGCGCCGGCAGGCCCTGCACGAGGGAGCGCGTGGACACCCCCTGCGCGCACCGCTTGTCCTCGCGAACGGCGCGCGCCGCGTCCACGAGGCACACCCTCACCGCCTCGCTCACAAACACGTCGCGCTGGATGGCGGCGCGGGCGGCGAGCACCTCGTCGCGCGACACCCCCGGGAGCGCCTCGCGCTCCCGCGGCAGCCCCCACGCCGACAGCACCTCGAGCTCCGCCGCGCGGTCGATGTGCTTCATCCGCACCTTGAACAAGAAGCGGTCGAGCTGCGCCACGGGGAGCGGGTAGGTGCCCACGCTGTCGAGGGGGTTCTGGGTGGCGATCACGAAAAAGAGCGGGTCGAGGGCGTAGGTCTTGTTGTCCACCGTCACCTGCCGCTCCGCCATCGCCTCGAGCATCGCCGACTGCACCTTGGGGGACGTGCGGTTGATCTCGTCCACGAGCAGCACGTGCGCGAACACGGGGCCGGGGCGGAAGCGGAACTCCTGGGTGTGGGCGTCAAAGATCATCACGCCCGTGATGTCAGAGGGGAGCATGTCGGGGGTGAACTGCACGCGCCGGAAGGGCGCGATCGGCGCCGCCCCCTGCGCCGCCCCCGCGCCCTCAAGCGACGACGAGAGCGACTCGCCGAGCGCCTTCGCCAGCGTCGTCTTGCCCGAGCCGGGGTAGTCCTCCAAGAGCACATGCCCGCCGCTCAGCAGCGCGATCAGCGAGAGGTCGATCACCTCATCGCGCCCCATGACGTCGTGACGAGCGCGCGCGCGGACGCGCGCCGCCACCGCGCGGGCGGCGTCGAGGGGAGAGGAGCCAGAGAGAGAGCTAGACATAGAGGCCTCGCGAGAGAGAGGGGGGGGACACAAGAGCGCGCGGCCGCCGCAGGAGCGGCGGGCGAGAGAGCGGCGGACGAGAGCGCGGCGGGCGAGAGCGCGGCGGGCGGGGCATCAGCGCGCCCACAGCCACGCCACGGGGTTGAGCACCCCGAGCAGCCAGCGGAGGCGACGGCGGGCGGCGAGCTCCGCGCGCACCTGCGCCGAGAGGGCGCGCGCCTCCCGCCCGCGCGCCGCCCGCCGCGCTGGGTCGCCGAGCGCCCACGCGCAGTGAGCGGCGGTGAGGGCGGGCAGCGAGGGCGCGAGGGGCGCGAGGCGCGCGGCGTACGCCTCGCGCGTCTCGCCGAAACGGCGCGCGAAGCCCGCCCCGCCCAGGCGGTCGAGCGCGAGCGCGTAGGAGAGGCGCCCCTGCGCCTCATCGGCGCCGAGCCAGGCGCGCAGGGCGCGCGCCAGCCCCACGAGGTAGCCGAGCAGGGCGAGGCAGGCGAGCGCCCCGAGCGCCCCGAGGCCCAGCAGGCGCCACGGAATCACCCGCTCCGGCGGCAGCCCGCGGCGCACCTGGTCGCGCGCGAGCTCCCCGAGCAGACTCTCGAGCGACTGTGACACGGTGGACGGCGGCGGCTCATCGGAGCGCTCGGGGTAGATGTCGAACGTCACCCAGCCCACCCCCTCGAGGTGGATCTCAGGCCAGGCGTGCGCCCGATCCCCCGTGATCACCACCGCCGAGCTGTTGGAGCGCGTGCGGGCGTCCACCGCGTAGCCGAGCGCCACCCGCGACGCCACCCCGAGGCTGCGGAGCAGGTGCGCCGCCGAGTGCGCGAAATGCACACAGTAGCCCCGCATGTCCCCAAAGAGGAACGGCGCCACGGGGTCCTGCGAAGAGCGGTGCTTCACCTTGAGCGTGTAGTACCCCTCGCGCTCGAGGTAGCGCTTCACCGCGAGGGCGCGGCGGAGGGGGTCAGCGGCGTGGTGGGAGGGGAGCTCGCGCGCCACCTCCGCGGCGAGCGCGGCGTAGCGGGGGTCGTCGCTGTGCGTCCGCAGGTAGTAGGCGCGCCGCTCATCGCCCCAGTCGCGCGGCACCGAGCGGCGCCCCACGTGGCGCGTGATGGGCGCCGAGGGCACCAGCGAGCGCACCCCGTAGGCCGCCACGAAACGCGCGGTGTCGGGATTCCGCAGCGGCGACAGCTCCACGCCGTGGGTGAGGGCGGGGGGGGTGGGGTGCTCGTCGATCAGGAACATCGAGGTGGACACGAGCACGTGCGCGCGCTCCTCCTGCGCCGGCGCGGCCAGCAGCGGCGCCTCGTTGGGCAGCTCGGTGAGCACGTCGTCATCAAAGCGCCCCGACGGGTCCGCCACCAGCTTGGTGCCGTCAAAGAACGACAGCGCCTGCTGGCGAAAGTAGAGCACGCCGTTCTCGGGGGTGTAGTCGTCGTGGAACACCGCCACCGCCACGGGGACGGGCGGGCGAGGAGGCGGCTGCGGGGCGCCGCCGCCGCCCTGCCCGTCCCCCTTGCCCTCGCCGCCCTCGCCCTCGCCGCCCCCGTCCCGCCCCTCGCCGCCCCCGCCCCCCCCGTCATCCCCCCGCCCGCTCCCCGCGAACGAGATGGGCTCCACCACCGCGCGCGGCTTCTTGACGTCCACCCACCAGAAGAGCGCCCCGAGCAGGAGGGCGGCGGCGGCGGTGGCCCACAGCAGGTGCACGGTGCGGCGCACGCGCACGAGCATGAGCAGCGCGGCGGCGGCGACGGCGGCGCCGAAGAGCTGCAGCCACCAGTCGATGTCCTTGCGGCCGCTGATGAGCACCCAGTCTGCGAAAAAGCGC
>VGTA01000249.1 GCA_016874875.1 Deltaproteobacteria bacterium
GGAGCACCGTGTTGAGGGTGAGGTCGCCGGCGCCGTAGAGCGCCTTGAGGGCGCGCAGGTCGTCCACGCGGCGGGCGAGCTGCTCGGGCTGGTTGTAGCCGGGGCAGCGCCCCTCTAGGTCCACGTACAGGCCGTCGGGCACCTCCACGTCGGTGTTGCAGACCCCGTAGAGGACGTCGGGGCGCAGGGAGCTGTCGTCGAGGTCCTCGCAGTCGGGGTCGGAGGAGTCCGAGAGCCCGTCGGCGTCGTTGTCGACCCCGTCGGCGCAGCGGGCGCGGTCGTCCTCGCAGCCGGGGCGGCAGCGCGGCTCTGGGGCGCCGTCGCTGATAAAGGTGACCACGTAGCGGCTGCGCGCGCGCAGGGCGGCGCCCGCCGCGAGCATGTCCTCCTCGATGAGCTTGAGGGCGGTGGAGAGGGCGCCCTGGTAGTCGGTGGCGGGGCCGAGGCCCTGCGCGGGGTCGAGGAAGGGCGCGAGCGCCTCGGGGCTCTGCGTGAAGGGCAGCTCGCGCGACCAGTTGGCGAAGCCCACGAAGCCGATCCACACGTTGGGCTGCGGCGAGAGGCGGTTGACGAGCTCGCTGAGGACGCGCACGCGGCGGTTTTGGCTGTCGGTGCACTGCAGCGAGGTGGACTGGTCCACCACGAACAGCACCTTGATGGGGAACGCCTCCTCCGACGGCGGCTCGCCGCACACGCGCCCGCGAATCGAGATCAGGTGGTCGGTCTCCGGGGCGGGGGGGGGCGGCGTGGGCTCAAGGGCGGCGCGCGAGCAGGCGACCAAGGCGCAGGCGGCCAGGGCGCAGGCGGCCGGGGCGCAGGCGGCCGGGGCGCAGGCGGCCGGGGCGGGGCGGCGGGGGCGTCGCGACATCTGAGGACTCCTCGCGCGCGCCCCCAAGGCAGAGCGCGCGCGCTGCGCTATGCTCAACTAAAACGGCGGCGCGCACAAGAGCTCACGCCCCGTGCGCGTCACCTTGCGCGCGGCGCGCTCCGGAGTCCAAGACCGCCGCGCCCCCTCGAGCTCAAAGGTGGGCGCCGCCGCCGCCACCGCCGGGTCGAGGTCCCCGGAGGCCACGAGGGGGGCGAGGACGTCGAGGTCCATAGGGCGGAGCCACACGCGCAGCTCGATGCGCGCCACGGGGCGCGCGGTCCCAAAGCGGTAGCGGCGCAGGACGTGCGTGTCCTCGGGGGGGGCGAGGGCGAGGGCGGCGGGGCGCTGCGGGCCGGGCAGGGAGTGGCGGGCGAGGCTGAGGACCGCCCAAAAGTCGTGGGTCTCGTCGGCGGGGGTGGCGAGGGCGGGGTCCTCCACGCGGTAGCCCACGTCGCGCAGCAGCCAGCGCTGCGGGTCCGCCGCGAGGCCCGCCGCCGCCGCCTCCCCCGGCGGCACCACGCCGCTCTCAAACAGCCGCGCGCCCTCCGCGTCATACGCCACCAGCTCCGCCCAGAGGCGGCGGTCGAGGGCGGCGCCGCTGGGGACGCGGTGCCCCGCCGCCACGTTCTCCAAGTAGAGCTCCACCTCCGCCCCGCCGCCCGCGCCCACCTCCGCGCACAGCTCAGGCAGGAGCAGGTGGCGCAGCTCAGCGCGCACCGCCTCCTCCATCACCGCCCGGCCGGGGAAGTCCACGAGCGCCACGTCCACCCCGGGCATGAGGTGGTCGTGGAGGTCCCGCTCGGGGGGGCTGACGCCGCGCGCGAGCGCCGCGCGCGCCTCCGCGCTCCGGTCGACGGGCATGTGGCAGTCGCCGCAGGTGGTGAGGGTGAGCGCGCCCTCCACGCTAAAGAGACTCTGGCGCCACTCGAGGTAGGTGCGCTCGAGGTGCACGCCCGCCGGCGTCACCACGTCGTGGCAGGCGCCGCAGAGCGCGGCGGAGGAGGGGTCGCGGCGGTCGAGCAGGGGGCTATAGGCGGCGGCGTGAGGGCTACCGGGGGCGGGGTCGCGGACGGCGCCGCGCAGGACGCCGTCGTTGGCCCACAGGAGGGGGTTGTTGTGGGCGCCGGCCACCTCCTCCACCTGGTGGCAGAAGGCGCAGGTGACGCCCTGCAGGTGCTCGGGGACCTCATCGAGGTTGAGCCCGTCGCGCGTCAGCCCCAGCTCCACGGCGAGGGGGGCGTGGCAGCGCACGCAGAGGTCGCCGAGCGCGCCGCCGGTCTCGCGCTGCCCCTTGGCGTTCATGGCGCGGAACACCGGGTCGCGCGCCGCGTAGGCGTGCATGCTCGCCGCCCAGCGCTCAAAGTGGTAGGGGTGGCAGCCGGCGCAGGCGGCGGGGTTGAGCAGCTCCTCGGCGCTGAGCGGGGAGACGGGGGCGGGGGCGGGCGCGCCCCCCTCGGCCGCGCCCCCCTCGGCCGCGCCCCCCTCAGCAGCGCCGCCGCGACCGCCCGCCCCGTCACGCTCGAGGCACCCGAGGCACCCGAGGCACCCGAGGAGCCCGAGAGGCCCAACAAGACGCGCGGCGAGGGCGAGGGCGCGCACGTGGGACCCCACGCCCCGCTCAGCCCAGCAGCCCACTCAGCGCCCCGCCGTTGAGGTGCGGCGCGCCGAACTCCGTCACCTCGATCCCAAAGGCGTGGGCGAGGGCGAGGAGGAGCTGGTTGTGGGGCACGCCGCCGTAGCGCAGATAGCGCCCCCCGGGGAGCAGCCCGCCCCCGGTGAGCACAAAGGGGATGTCGGTGAGGTCGTGGGTGTTGCCGCGGCTCAGCTCGTTGCCCCAGAGCACCACCGTGTGGTCGAGCAGAGTGCCGTCGCCCTCCGGGACAGCGTCGAGGCGCGCGAGGAGGTAGGCGAACAGCTCTGAGTACCACATGAGCACGCGGTCCCACTCCCCCTGCAGCTCCGCGTTGGTGTCGCCGGCGTGCGACAGCGAGTGCCCATCGCCGCTCACCGGCGGCGTCAGGAAGCTCAGGCGCAGGGCGTTGACCGCCGACGAGCACTGGAGGCTCCCCACGCGCGTCTGGTCGCAGGCGAACGCGCTCACCAGCAGGTCCACCTGCGCGCGCGCCACGTCGCCATACGCCTGCTCCGAGAGGACGTCGGCGTAGGGGGCGGGGGCGGCGGGCGCGCAGGCGAGGCCGCCGCCGCCGAGGAGCGAGAGGCGCCGCTCGAGCTCGCGCACGCCCTCAGCGTGGCGCTGCAGCTTGGCGCGGTCGGCGGCGTCGAGGCGCCCCTCGAGGCGGCGGAGGTCGGCGAGGACGGCGTCGAGGGCGGAGGCGCGGCGGCGCAGGCGGCGGGCGGCGAGGGCGGGGGGCTCGTCGAGGCCGGCGAACAGGCGCTGGTACACGAGGCGGGGGTCGTTCTCGGGGGGGAGCGGCTGGTCGGGGCCGGCGTAGCACATGCGGGCGCGCGGCACGGGCTCTAGGACTCGCACGCCGAGCTCGAGACTCCGAAAGGGCGTGCCGCCGCCAACGGCCAGCGCCACGAGCTGGTCGATGGAGGCGCTCTTGGCCCACCCCGCCTTGCGCCCGTCGCCGTCGGCGAACTCGCCCTCGTTGAGGCTGTTGCCGGTGAAGAGGCTGCCGAGCCCGCGCTGGTGAGGGCCGCCGGGGCCCTCGAGGCCCGCCTGGAGGTCCACGCCGTCGAGGAGGTTGAGGTGGCGCAGGTGGGGGCGCAGCGGCTCAAGGAGCGGCCCGAGGTCGCTGAGGGCGCCGGGCTCATGCGGGGGGCGCCACAGCTCCTTCTTGGTGCCGTTGGGCGTGTAGAACAGAATCAGGCGCTTGGGGGGCGCGGCCGCCTGGTCCACGCCCTGGGCGAGGGCGCGCGGGAGCGACGAGAAGAGCGGGAGCGCCAGGGCGGCGCCGGTGGCGCCGCGCAGGAAGAGGCGGCGCGTCACGGGGGGGGCGCGAAAGGGAACCACGCTACTCTCCTTCCTGGGCGGGGGCGGCGCCCGAGGCCGTGGCGGGGTCCGCCGGGGCCTCATCGATGTGCAGGTGACGGAAGGCGGGCGACAAGACCACCGCGCGCAGCAGCCACAGCAGGTCATAGCCGGCGTCGGCGTAGCCCTCATAGAGCGCGTTGACCTCGCACAGCTCATCGCCTGACTCCGCGCGCCCGTGAGCGTAGCGGAGGAGGTTGAGCGTCACGCAGCGCTGCACCTGCTCGCTGCCGGCGAGGCGCGCGGCGAGCTCGGCGGGGCCGGCGAAGGGGCCGTCGAGGTCGAGGGTGCCCACCACGTCGCCGCGGTCGTCGAGCTCCTTGCCGTTCTCGCGCTCGCGCCAGCGCCCCGTGGGGTCAAAGCGCTCAAGGCCAAAGCCGATGGGGTCCACGAGGCGGTGGCAGCCGGCGCAGACGGGGTCCTCGCTGTGGACGGCGAACTGCTCGCGGGTGGTGAGCGCGGGGTCGGGGTCGGGCGCCACCGCCACGATGGAGGGGGGCGGCGGGGGCAGGGGGGTGCAGAGCAGGCGCTCGCGCACATAGAGCCCGCGGTGGACGGGGTCGCCCATGTTGGGCTTGGTGGTGAGGGCGAGGACGGCGCCGCGGGTGAGGAGGCCGGGGCGGCGCGCGGGGTTGAGGGCGACGCGCTCAAAGGCGTCGCCGCTCGGCAGGGGGAGGCCGGCGCGGTGGTCCTCCGCCCACTCCTCCGAGGCCGCCAGCGTCGCCGGCGGCGCCACCCCCTCGCCGCCGCGGGCGTAGAACTCGGCGAGGGCGCGGTTGTGGAAGCTGAAGGGGGCGCTCAGGAGGGCGCGCAGGTCGCGCTCCACAAAGACCACCTCCTCCAAGAAGAGGCGCGCCTCGGTCTTGAGGAGCGCGGCGACCTCGGGGGAGTAGTCGGGGAAGCGGGCGGGGTCCTTGGCGCGACTGTCGAGCTCATCGAGGGCGAGCCACTGCTCAAAGAAGCTCCACAGCCCCTCCGCCGCGCGGGGGTCCGCCAGCATGCGCTCCGCCTCCGCGAGCAGCCCCTCGTCGGTGCCCAGGCGCCCGCTCGCCGCCGCCGCGAAGAGGGCGTCGTCGGGCATAGAGCGCCACAGGAGGTACGACAGCCGGCTGGCGAGCTCATAGCCCGTGAGGCCGTAGACCTCGCCGCCCCCCGCCGCCGCCACGCGCGCGCGCGCCTCAGGCGAGAGCGGCGCGCCGCGCTCCACGCGGTAGAGGAAGTGCGGCGACTGCAGGAGGGCGGCGGCGACGAGGGCGTAGCCGTCGTGGGCGGGGTCGAGGGGCCCAAAGAGGCGCGCGTCGGGGGACGCGAGGTCCTCGCGCGCCCCCCGCGCCCCGGCGCGGAAGAGGTCCATGAGCCCCTCCACCTCCTCGGGGTCGAGGGGGCGGCGCCAGGCGCGCAGGCCCAGGCGCTCCACAAAGGCGCGCGCGCACGCCTCGCCCTCGGGGGACTCGGGCGCGGGGGGCGCGGCGGAGTCGAGGGGCGCCGCGCACCCCCCCAGCGCCGCCGCCTGACTCGCCGCCTGACTCGCCGCCCGGTCCGCCGCCGCCTCCGCCACCTTCATGTACTGCTCGATGTGCGTGGCGCTCACCTGCAGCGAGCGCGACTGGTTGTCGAATCCGAGCACCTCCTCATCCGGCGGGAGCGCCGCCACCAGCGCGCGCGCCTCCTCGGCGGGGAGGGCGAGCAGGTCCTGCAGCGTGCGCGCGTGCTCCACGCGGGTGAGGCGGCGGAGCACGCTCGGCACCACGGGGGCGGGCTCGCCCGCGGCGCAGGCGGCGACCTCCGGCGGGCGCAGCATCGGCGCCACCGGCGCCGCCGTCGGGGGGGGCGCGGCGCCGTCGAG
>VGTA01000250.1 GCA_016874875.1 Deltaproteobacteria bacterium
GGGGGGGGGGGGGGGCCGGGGGCGCGCGGGGCGCTCAGCAGCGACGCCGCCTCCGCGCGGTCGAGCTGCGCCTTGGGGATGTAGCCCACGATCTGCGCCACCGACACCGGCGCCTCGGCGCGGGCGGCGGGGGGCGCGGGCGGGAGCGCGGCGGGGGCGGCGGGGGCGGCGGGCAGCGGCGTGGGCGCCGGCCCCTCCCTGCCCTCCTCGCGCCCGCGGCGGCGCTCGCGCCGGTCCACCAGGCGCCGCGCCTCGCGCGCCGGCTCCGCCCCCCGACTCAGACTCGGCGCCGCCGCCGACGCGCTCGGCAGCGGCGCCATCCCCGCCTCAGAGAACGGGTTGGGCGCGAGCAGACTCTGCGTAAAGTCCGCCTCGATCTCCACCGTCACCCCGTAGCGCTCCTCGAGCTGCATCAGCGCCGCGCGCTTCTCGTTGAGCAGGTAGAGCGCGTGCGCCGCCGGCAGCTTCCCGCGAATCAGCTTCCCGGGCCCCACCTTCTCGGCGTAGCTGTAGAGCATGTTCATCAGCTTAAACGACACCACGTTGGGCGACGGCACATACCCCGTGCCGTCGCACGTGGGGCAGGTGGTGTGCGTGGTGGCCAGCGAGCGCTCCTGGATGCGGTTGCGCGACAGCTCAAGGATACAGAAGCGCGACAGCGTCCCCACCTCGAGGTGCGCGCGGTCGCGCTTGATCGCCTCCTTAAACACCTTCTCCACCTGCCGGCGGGCGCGCATGTCGGGCATGTTGATGAAATCGATCACCATCAGCCCCCCCACCCCGCGCAGGCGGATCTGCCGCGCGATCATCTCCGCCGCCTCGCAGTTGGTGGTCAAGAACATCTGACTCTGGTCGCCCGCCCCCGACTGCCGACTCGAGTTGACGTCAAAGACCGTGAGCGCCTCCGTGTGGTTGACGCTCACGTTGCCGCCGCTCGGCAGCTCCACGATGTGCGTCGTGAGCTGGTTGATCTGGTACTCCACGTTGTAGCGCACAAAGAGCGGCAGGCGGTCCTCATAGAAGCGCACGCGGTCGAGGGCGGCGGGCAGGCGGTCGGCGCAGTAGCGGCGCAGCTCCTCGTAGGCCTCGCGCTGGTCCACCAGAATCTCGTCCACCTCGTCGGTGAAGTGGTCGCGCACCATGCGCGTGCTGAGCTGCGACTCCTTAAAGAGGATCCCGGGGCTCGTCATGCGCTGGAAGTCAGCCTGGATGTGATGCCAGGCGCGAATCTGACTCTGCAGGTCGGCGAACACCTCCGCCGACTCGCGCCCCTCGGCGGCGGTGCGCACCGTCACGCCGAGCTTCTCGTCGGGGTCCGCCTCTTTCATCAGCCCGCTCAGGCGCTTCTTGCTCGGGCCGTCGGCGATCTTGCGGCTCAGGGTCGCCTCGCCCCCGCGCATCGGCGAGATCACCGTGTAGGCGCTCGCGAGGGTGACGTCGGTGGTCATCGCCGCGCCCTTGTTGCCCGTCTCCTCCTTCTTGATCTGCACCAGCAGCGGCTGCCCCACCTGCAGCACGTCCTGGATGCGCGGCTCCGACTCCTTGGACGGGCGCGCGTAGCAGGCGGGGTGGATGTCCTTGAGGGCCACGAAGCCGTTGCGCTCCGCGCCGTAGTCCAGGAAGGCGGCCTTCAGCTTAGGGTCGATGCTCACCACATGGGAGCGGTAGATGTTGCCGCGCAGCACCTGCTTGCGGCTCGACTCCACAAAGACCTCCTCCACGGTGCCGTTCTCCACATAGACGGCCCAGACCTCACCCGCCTGGGAGGCGTTGATGATGATTCGCTTGCTCATGAGCTCCTCGAGAGAGGGAGAGTCGCCCGCCGCGGCCGCCTGCCGCGCGCGCCACAGCGGCGCGCGGGGGGCCCTCGGGGGCGAGGGGTGTGCGCGCGGGGGCGGGGGCGCGCAGGCGGCGCCGCTCCCCCCCCGCGCAGAGACAGAGAGTGCTCGCGCGCCTACGCCCAAGCCCGCCGCCGTCGTCCATCCACCCCGCGCGCCCAAAGGCGCCCCCCCAAAAACGAGCGCCGCGCTCGCCTCTGCGCTGTGCAGCAGCCGGGGGGTCTTGTAGAGTGTGTGAAGTCAATACTTGCAAGCCTGCGCGGTCCTCACGCCTTGAGGACGCCCGCGCCGCGCCTCGCGCGACGTAGCGTCAGTGCAGCCCGTGTATCACAAAGGAGCGCCCCTTGGCTATAGAGAGTTCAACCGCGCGCCTCACATCCTCACGCGCCGCCGCCGGGGCGCCCCTCGCGCTCGCGGCGCTCCTCGCGGGCGCCCTGGCGGGGTGCATCGAGCGCCGCGCCCCCGCCCTCGACGGCGCGCCCGACGCGGCGCCCGCCGACCTCGCCGCGCCCGACCTCGCCGCGCCCGACCTCGCCGCGCCCGACCTCGCCGCGCCCGACCTCGCCGCGCCCGACCTCGCCGCGCCCGACCTCGCCGCGCCCCTCGACCTGCCGCTCCCCGCCGCCGCCGACGAGCGCTGCGACGCCCTCGACAACGACCTCGACGGGCGAGTGGACGAGGGCGTGAGCAACAGCTGCGGCGGCTGCGGCGAGCCGCGCGGGGGGCGGCCCTGCGTGGCGCTCAGCGCCGAGCTCATCGAGCAGCCCGCCACCCTCGACCCCACCAAGCTCTTTAGCGCCGGCGCGGGAGCGCCGCCCGCCGAGTCCTTTAGCGTGGAGGGCGTCACCTGCGCGCGCGTCACCAGCGCGCTCCGCGACCCGCTCCCCGCCCTCGGCGCCGCCCGCGTCCGCAGCCCCCTCGCCGACCTCACGCTCGTCCCCACCCCCGCCCTCGGCGGGCGCTACGCCCCCAACGGCGGCGAGGAGGACTGGGCGCCGCTCGCGCTCCACCGCCCCGGCGACGAGGTGTCGATCGCCTGGGGGCTCGACGCCGACGCCGACGCCCCGCGCGGCGGCCTCCTCACCCTGCGCGCCCCCGCCGACCTCGACGAGGTGGACCTCGGGCCGCTGGTGGACGCCTTCAGCGGGCGCGCGGGCGCCCCGGCGCGCCTCCGCTGGACGCCTCGGGGCGTGGCGGCGGCGCCGAGCGCCCTCCCCGCCGAGGAGCTCACGCTCTACGTGGGCGCCAGCAGCCCCCTCACCCCCATGGGCCTGAGCCGCGCCATCGCCCACACGCAGATGCGCCTCACCCTCTCCGACGACGGACTCTTTGAGCTGCCCGCGGCGCTCACCGTGGCGCGGGCGGGCAGCTCGCTGTGGGTGTACCTCGAGCGCGCCGCCCGCGACTGGCGCGACCTCGGCGGCGGCGACGCTGCGTGGGCGCGGGCGGGGACGCGCGTGGAGGCGCGAGCCGCGCCCACCGGCGGGGCGCCCAGCGCCGTCCCGCTGCGCGTCAGCGCCCCCCGCGTGGACGACGAGGCCCTCGACCTGCGGGAGGGCCTGCGCGTGCGCTGGGCGCTCGAGCCCGGGGCGGCGGTGGTGGGGCTGTCGCTCTCGCTCATCTCGCAGGGCGAGGCGGGTTACGAGGCGCTCACCTGCGACGGCCTCGACCCCGCCCGCGGCGCGCTCACCCTCCCCGCCGACCGCCTCCCCGACCTCAGCGCGCGCGCCGCGCTCCGCCAGCTCACCCTCCGCGCCGACCTCCGCCGCGCCGCCGCGCCCCTCCCCGACCGCGGGGAGCTGAGCGAATCGGTGAGCGTGCTGCTGCAGCTCCCCCCCGCGCCCTGAGCCTACTCCGCCGGGCGCGGCGCCTCCCCCTGGCGGAGGCGGTAGCGGGCGCCCGCGCGGACGCGGAAGCGCTGCTCCGCTCGGGCGGCGTTGGGCCACACCACGCGCACGTCCGCCTCGCACGCCTCCCCGAGCCCAAAGTGGAGCGCGGGGTCCTGCTGCTGACCAAAGTGCCCGTAGCCGCCCTGCGCCACGCGCGCCACCGCCCGCGCCCCCGCCGCCCCGACCGGCGTCACCTCCACGCGCGCCCCCACCGCCCCGCGGTTGCTCCCCGCCCCGCCCTCCAGCGAGAGCTGCAGCCAGCTGCGCTGCGCGCCCACCACGTTGCGGAAGTAGCGCGCCTGCGCCGTGGGGTAGCAGGGGTTGGGCCCCTCTGAGCAGCGCGCGCGCGAGTGCCCCACCACCACGTCGAGGTCGCCGTCGCGGTCAAAGTCCGCCACCGCCACGCCGTGGCTGCGGTTGTGCTCAAAGAAATCCGCCGTGGGCACCTCCTCAAAGCGCGCCCCCTCCGGCGTGGAGCGATTCCTGTAGAGGCGGCCGCGGTTGCCCGGGTAGTCGGTGCCGCCGAGGTAGATGTCCTGCAGGCCGTCGTTGTCAAAGTCGATGGCGGCGGCGGTGATGTGCCCCTCGTCCCACGACACCTCGTCGTGCGCGATGGTGAGGCCGAGCGCGGCGCGCCCCGGGCGCGCGAAGGTGGGGGAGGGGGCGCCGTCGTTGAGGAGCACCTCGCTAGCGTCGCTGCCCTCCCCCGCCCACCAGTGCCGAATCTCGGTGGTGTACAGATCGAGGTCCCCGTCGCCGTCCCAGTCCTCACACACCGTCGCGCCGCTGTTGCCGCCGAGGCGGAAGGGCTGGCGGTCCGACTCGTGGCGCCAGTTCATCTGCCCGCAGTCGAGCAGCGACGCCGGCGCCCCCGCGCAGCCGTCCGCCGACGGATTCGCCTCACAGTAGCAGCGCGCGAACTGGTTGTCCTGCCACGACCGGTCGCCGTCATAGGCGTAGCCCGACGCCACGGAGCGGTTGAGGTAGCGCACCGCCCCCGCCGCGTCGCGCTCCCCGAGCCAGAGGTGGTTGGGGGCGCGCCCGTAGGAGGCGGCGAGCAGCTCGGGGGTGCCGTCGTCGTTGAGGTCGCACGC
Organism: Deltaproteobacteria bacterium; assembly: GCA_016874875.1. Lineage (GTDB taxonomy): Bacteria > Myxococcota_A > Bradymonadia > UBA7976 > VGTA01 > VGTA01. Next base: position 4,822 of record VGTA01000250.1, read on the forward strand.
CGCCGCCGACCACGCGGTGGAGTGGGCGAGGCCGCCGTTGAGGGCGGCGAGCTGCTCCCAGGGCTGCGTGCGGAGGCCGAGCGCCGCCGTGGCGTCCTCGAGCTCGCCGCGCCCCGCGTTGCGGAACAGCACGTCCTGCATCGGCGCCCCTAGCCCCCCCTGACTCACCCACAGGTCCAGCCAGCCGTCGCGGTCCACGTCGGTGAACGCCGCCCCCGAGGGCACGTCCTCCACCCCCACGCGGCGGACGGGGTCCTGCGCGTACGTGAGCGCAAAGCGCCCCGCCCCGTCATTGAGCAGCAGCTCGCTGCGCTCCTGGTCCACCACGAACGCCCGCTCCTCGCCGCCCACCACGGCGGTCACCGCCGGCGGCGTCCGCATGTCCACCCCCGAGTAGGCGTCCACGTCGCCGTCGTTGTCGACGTCCCCAAAGACCACCACCCAGCTCGGGCGCCCCACCCGCGCCGGGTAGGCGCCGCGCGTGGCGAGGAAGCCGGACGCCTCCGTGGCGTCCTCAAACCGCGCCCCCCCCCCCGCCGCCGCCGCCCCGCGATTCATCAGCACCCACACGTGACGCGCCACCGCCTCGCCCTCCAGCACATCCGCCCGCGTCCCCCCCCGGCGCGCCACGAGGTCGGGCCAGCCGTCCCCGTTGAGGTCCGCCACGCTCAAGAGCGCCGCCTCCACCCCCTCGAGGCCGCTGCCCTGCGTCGCCTCCTCAAAGGCGCGCGCCCCGGGCGCGTAGCCCACCCCAGCCGCGCACGAGGCGGGCGGCGCCCCCCCCCCGCCCGCCGCCCCCGCCGCCGCGCCCCCCGCCGCGCCCCCCGCCGCGCCCGCGCCCCCCGCCTCGCCCGCCGCCGCGCCCC
>VGTA01000251.1 GCA_016874875.1 Deltaproteobacteria bacterium
CCCGCACACCCCCCGCTCACGCACTGATCTCCCCCCTCGCACCGCTCCCCATCGCCCCGCAGCGGCTCACAGCGCTCCGACCCCAGCAGGTCACAGAACCCGCCCACGCACTCCCCCAGCAGCGTAAACGACTCCACGCACACGTCCCCCAGCGCCAGCGGCGAAAACGACGGCACCTCGCACACCCCGTCATCCGAGCACTCCACCCCGGTCGCGCAGAGCTGCGCAGGGAACACGCTGCACGCCCCCCCCACCGGACTCACCGCCACGCACATCCCCTGATCCTCAAAGCCTCTCCCCGGCTGGCAGTCCCCGCGCGCGTTCCGAGCGCAGCAGAACGCCCGCGCTGGGTCACACGTCCCATAGAAGACCGCCCCCACCCCATCGACGAGCGGGCGGCACGACTCCCCTGGCGCGCGCGTGCGGCGGAACGCGCGGCGCTGCGACTCCCCCCCCAGCGGCGCCGTGAAGCTCAGGCACTCCCCGTCAAAGAGCGCGGCGCGCGCCTCGGCGCCGCAGGCGGCGGCGTCGAGGGCGGCGACGCAGGCGGCGGCCTCCGCCCCTGAGTACTCCACCTCCCCGAGCCCCGCCGCCCGCGCCCAAGGCCCCAGCGGCCCCACCGCGTACAGGTCCCGGAGGAGCCCCGGGCAGGACGCCGCGTCGAGCGGCGCGCTCGGCGGCAGGCGCCCGGCGAGGGCGGCGTAGCGGTCGTTGACGCGCAGGGGGGCGAAAAAGGCCTCCACGTCCCCAGGGTCACAGCAGCGCGTCAGCGCCCCGCACACGGCGCGCGACGCCTCCTCGACGAGCGCGTCGAGCGGCACGTAGCCCGCGCCCGCGGTTGCCCCCGCGTTCATCTCTCCCGCGCCCGTCCCCGCGCTGACACCTGCGCTGACACCTGCGCTGACACCTGCGCTGACACCTGCGCTGACACCTGCGCTGACACCTGCGCTGACACCTGCGCTGACACCTGCGCCCGCGCTCGCGCCCGCCGTCACCCCCGCGCCCACCCCCGCCTCCTGCGCCACCCCTCCCCCCCGCTCATCCGTGCAGGCCAGCAGCCCCACGGCGCCGATCGCCCCCCCAAACACCCCCACGAGCGCCCTGCTCCCCCAAGGCGTTGAGCGCGCACGCGCCCCCAAAAACAATCGAGGCTGATGTGTGCGCTGTGACATAGGAAGCTCCTCTGGCGCGACCAGGGTTAACGGTGATGTACCAGCCATTTATAACAGACGTTATAATCGATTTGCTAGCCAAATACTCAAAAGCTCAAAGCTCAAAACTCAAAAAATAAATCGACATTAAACTTGACACTAGCTGTCAAAATGACTACTATTCCCTCAGACGCCCCCTCAAGCGCCCAAGCGGCCCCCCTGAGCCGCCGCGCCCTCTTCTACATCTCAGACAGCGAGGAGCCCATGACCCCTCCACCGCCCTCCCCCGCCCTCCTCAGCATCGACGAGCTCGCCGCGCGCGCCGAGGTCAGCCGCAGGGCGATTCGCTACTATATCCAGCGCGGTCTGCTGCCGGCCCCGCACGGGATGGGCAGGGGGAGCCACTACAGCGCAGAGCACCTCACGCGCCTCATCGCGCTCAAGGAGGCGCAGCGCGAGGGGCGCTCGCTCGATGAGATCGCGCAGACGCAGGAGCGCGCCGCCCTGCTGCCCGCGCCCCTGCCCGGCACCCTGCCCGATTCCCTGCCCGATTCCCTGCCCGATTCCCTGCCCGGCGCCCTGCCCGCGCCCATCTCCGCGCCGCTCACCTCCTCACCCAGGCGCCTCCACGCGCTCTCCGCCGACCCCGCCGAGGCCCCAACGCTCCTCCACGTCGAGCGGCGGCTACATGTCCGCTGCGCCGACGGCGTGGAGTTATCGGTGCGGGCGGGCGCCCTGAGCCTTGAGCGCCTCACGGCGCTGGTCGCGCTCATCCAAGAGCACCTCGACGCCGCCTCGGCGCCCTGAGGGCGCCGCCCGCGCTCTCCTCCCCGCTCTCCTCCCCGCTCTCCTCCCCGCTCGCCCCTCCCCAAAGGACACCCCCTATGGCTCAGCCCACCGCTCCGCTCCACGCCCAGCTCACCACCCTCAAGGGCGCGCAGGTCGCCCTCCAGGGCGTGGAGATCACCGTCGATGTCCACGCCACGAGCAGCCGCGTGCGCGTCCGCCAGCGCTACATCAACCGAGAGGAGACGCCCATCGAGGCCTCCTACCTGTTCCCGCTCGAGGACGAGGCCGCCGTGGTGGGCTTCCGCATCGAGACGGATGGGCGCGTGCTCGAGGGGGAGGTGCAGGAGCGCGAGGAGGCCTTTGGGACCTACGACGACGCGCAGCTCGACGGGCACGGCGCCTATCTGCTCGACCAGGAGCGCCCCAACGCCTTCACCGCGCGCGTGGGCAACCTCAAGCCGGGGCAGGAGGCCACCGTGGAGCTGAGCTACGTGAGCACGCTGCGCGTGGAGGGGGGGCGCGCGCGCCTCCTGATTCCCACGGTGGTGGCGCCGCGCTACGTGCCGGCGGGGGCGGCGGCGCAGGACGGCATGAGCGAGGAGGAGCGCTGGGGGGCGCCGCGCGCCGCGGAGGTGCCCTATGGGCTCTCGCTGCGGGTGCGCGTGAGCGCCCCCGAGGGCGTCAGCGGCCTCGAGTCGCCGAGTCACGCCGTCCGCCTCTCCCTCACCCCCGCGGGCGCCGAGGCGTCGCTCTCGAGCGAGCGCGCGGCGCTCGACCGCGATTTCGTGCTCCTCTTTGACGCGCTGCCCGCTCACGCCGCGGGGGAGGCGGTGGTGGCGCGCGGGCCGCGGGGGGAGGCGCTGCTCGCCTGCACCTTCACGCCCCGCGCCCCCGAGGGCGCCGCCGCCGCGCCCCTCGACGTCACGTTCGTGCTCGACTGCTCCGGCTCCATGGACGGGGCGCCGATCGAGGAGGCGAAGCGCGCCCTCGGGCTCCTGTGGCGGACGCTCGCGGAGGGGGACCGGTTCAACCTCTGCTGTTTCGGGAGCACCCACAAGCTCATGTGGCCGGCGCCGCGCTCCTTTTCGCAGGAGACGCTCACGGCGGCGCTCGCCTACCTCAAGGCGGTGGACGCCAACCTCGGCGGGACGGAGCTGCTGGCGCCCATGCGGGCGCTCCTAGAGACGCAGGCGTCGCAGGAGCGCGCCGGGACGCTGCTGCTCATCACCGACGGGCAGCTGAGCAACGAGTCGGCGGTGGTGGCGCTCTGTGAGCGGCACAGGGCGCACGCGCGCGTCTTCACCTTCGGGGTCGGGGCGGGGGTGAGCGAGACGCTCGTGCGGGAGATGGCGCGCGTGTCGGGGGGCGCCGCGGAGCTGATTTTCAAGGGGGAGCGCGTGGAGCCCAAGGTGCTGCGCGCCGCCAAGCAGCTCAGGCAGCCGAGCGTGCAGCTCAAGGACGCCAAGGTGGGGCGGCGCGCCCTCCGCTTCGCCGACGGCGCCCCGCGCCTCTTCTATGGCGAGAGCGTCACCTTCTACGCCGAGCTCCCCAACGCCCCCGACGACCTCGCCGCCGTCGGCGACAGCGTCGTCCTGCGCGCCGAGCAGGGGGAGTGGCGCCTGCCCCTCTCCGCCGCCCCCGCCGGCGCCGAGAGGCCCGTGGCGGCGCTGTGGGCGCGCGCCGCCCTCCGCCCCCTAGAGCGCGCGGTGGGCGCGCAGGGCAAGGCGGGCGAGGGGGCGCGCGAGCAGGTGCGGGCGCTGGCGCTCGCCTATGGGCTCATGTCGTCGCAGACGAGCTTTGTGGCGGTTGAGACGCGCGCGGAGGGCGAGCGCGCGGAGGGCGCGCCGGCGCCGCGCGTGGTGCCGCTGATGCGGCTGAGCGACCACGCGGGGGCTTCGCGCGACGCTGGGCACGCGCGGGCGTCTGCGCCGGCTGCGATGTTCAGCCTCTATTCGCCTCCTGTGGCTGCGTTCAAGCAGCACCGCCCTGCGCCCAGGAGCGCCAAAAGTGACCCCTCAATCTTTCATTATTTCGTGTCCGGTATAAGTACAGGTGTAGTCAATAAGAGCGACTCCGAGGGCGCCGACTGGCTGCTGTATTCGAAGCGCCCCGAGAGCGCCGAGGAGCAGCTCTTCACGCTCCTCGCGCTGCAGCGCGCCGACGGGCGCTTTGAGTGGGACGAGCTGCTCGGGCGCCTGCTCAGGGGGGCGCAACCGTCGGCGGCGGAGCGCGCCGACGAGCTCCGCGTGACCGCCCTCGTCCTCGCGCTCCTGCGCGGGCGCTTCGCGGCGCTCGCGGACCTGTGGGAGCTGCCGGGGCGCAAGGCGACGGCGGCGCTCGACGCGGGCGCGGGCGCGGCGGCGGAGTCGCTGCGCCTGTGGGCGGAGGGGGTGGTGGGGGCGCCGTGAGGGGGCGCCCTGGTCGCTCGGGCGCGGGCGCCGGGGGGCGCGGGGGGCGCGCCGAGCGGCGAGCCAGCGCGCGCCGCTAGATCCACACCCTGCGCGCCCACACGAACTCCCCGAGCGCCCCCGCCCCCCGCCCCCCGCGCCGCGCCAGGCGGAAGGCGACGAGCGCGCCGCGCGTGACGCTCCAGTCGAGGCAGTACACCGAGGGCGCGAGGGGGCGCGGCTGGCCCTCGTGGGCGTCGGGGCCGTCGAGCCTGAGCCAGTAGTGCCCCACGAACACGGGGGTCTCGTCGGTGTAGCGCTCGTAGTCGTCCTCGGGGGCGAAGGGGAGGTCCGCGAAGGCGCGCTCTGCCTCAAGCGCCGCCGCGCCCCAGGTCTCGGGGCGCGCGGCGAGCCACCAGCGCACGCGGGTCTCGTGGCGCTCCTTGCCGCCCTTGTCGAGGAAGGAGAGGCCATTGGGCAGGCGGCGCTCCACGCCCTTCAGGAGGACCTCGACGAGCTCAAAGGGCTCCTCGCCCTTGGTGTAGAGGAGCTCAAAGCGCGGGTCGTCAAAGCGTATAAAGCCCGCCACGGCGCCCGGCGCGCCCTCGACGGGGCGCTCCTCCACGAGCCCGAGCGCCACGAGCCGCTCCATGCTCGCCCGCCGCCAGCAGGCGTGGACGGCGCGGAGGTCGCCGAGGTCGATCCAGGCGGGGAGGGTCTTGAGCCAGCTCACCAGGTCGCGGTGCTCGTCGGGGTCCCGGTAGTCCGCGAGGGTCTCAGCGTGCTGTTTTTGGTTCTCAGGCGTGTGCGGGCGCAGGAACTCGCCCTCAGCGCCGGCGCGCGGGGTGGCGTAGCCGATGGCGTTGAGCTCGTGGTTGCCCATGAGGACGAGGGCGCTCCCGGCGCGCTCCATGGCGCGCGCGATCTCCACCACGCGCTTGTTCTGTGTGCCGCGGTCGATCAGGTCGCCGAGGAAGATCACCTGGCGCCCCTCGGGGTGGGCGTAGTGGCCCTGCGGCGCGCCGTGCTGTGCGCCGTGGGGGGGCTGGCGGGTGTAGCCGAGCTTGTGGAGGAGGGTCTCGAGGGCGTCGGCGTGGCCGTGGATGTCGCGGATGGGGGCGTAGAGCTGGTGGGTCATGGGGGGGTCAGGTCCTTTTGAGGGTGTGTTTGTTCGGGTCGCGCGTGTCGGCGGTGGTGGCGAAGAGTCTCGACTGGCGGGAGGAGTTGCCGCTGAGCGTGTATGTGTCGAAGACGGGGGCGCCGAGGTGCCCGAGCGGTCAGGAGATGAAGCGTCACGGCGCGCGGGGTGATCAGGTGATCTTTGTCTGTGGTGCGCACGTTGGGCGTGAGCGCACGT
>VGTA01000252.1 GCA_016874875.1 Deltaproteobacteria bacterium
AGGGGTCACGCGCGCACACGCGCCGTTGCCCCCACCATAACCATAAAGACTCATGTGTTTCATATTCACCCGACGCGTTCAAGACAACCTCAACGGCGCCCCGCCCGCCGCGCGCCCTGAGTCGCCGACGCCCCTGACCCCGCGGGCGCTGGGGGCGCTGGGGGCGCTAGGGGCGCCGTGGGCGCTAGGGGCGCTAGGGGCGCTGTGGTCTTGCGAGGAGCCCGCGCGCCCTCACGCCCCCCCCCCGCCCCTCAGCGGCGCGCCGACGCTCCCGCGGGAGCTGGCGCTGCCGCCGCTCTCCACGCGCAAGGCGACGAGCGGGAGAGGGGCGCTCGGCGGCGCGCGGGGGGGCGAGGAGCGAGAGGGGCGCGGGCGCCTAGAGGGGCGCCTAGAGGCCCCCCTAGAGGGGCGCGAGGAGGGGCGCGGCGGGGGGCGCGATGGGCCCGGCGACGCCCTCGGCGCCATCGACGGCGCGCCCTTCGCGGTGCGCGCGCTCCTGGTGGCGGAGGGCGTCCGGCGGCGACAGCCCGTGGGCGTCGCCACGCGCTTCCCGCACACCGTGGGGCACCTCTGGGGGCTCGTGGAGCTCAACAACCCCTCCGCGGTGCGGCAGGTGCGCCTGCGCTGGCGCCACCGCGGCGCGCTCAAGGGGGACTTCCCGTTCACGGTGGGGCGCGGCCTCAAGTGGCGCGAGTGGAGCCGCGTGCTGGTGAGCCCCGAGGACCTCGGCGACTGGAGTCTAGAGCTCTACGACGCGCAGCGCGAGCGGGTGGTGCAGGTGAGCGCCTTTGAGGTCTACCCGGCGGGCGCGGAGGGCGCAGCGCCGGAGGAGGGCGCCGCGCCCGCCACGGCGCGCCTCGCCGAGGCCGCCCCCGCCGAGCAGCCGAGCGCCGTGGAGCGCCTGGTGGTGGCCGCCGGCGTCCGCCACCGCCTCCCCGTCGGCGTCGATGAGCGCTTCTCGGGGGTGGAGCGCGTGTGGGGCTACCTCGAGATGCGCCACAGCGGCCCCCCCCTCGACCTGTGGATGGAGTGGGTGCACGAGGGCGAGCTCCGCAGCCGCCTCTCGGTGAAGGTGGCCGAGGGCAAGCGCTGGCGCACGTGGAGCTGGCAGCGCCTCAGCCCTCAGCGCGACGCGGGGCGCTGGGAGGTGCGCCTCACCACCGCCGCGGGCGAGGTGCTCGCCCAGACGCAGTTTATCATCGACTGATCATCGACTGATCATCGACTGATCATCGACTGATCATCGACTGATCATCGACTGATCATCGATCGCCCGACTGCGGCTCCACCCCATCGCGCACCGAGCGCCACTCTGCGCTCGGGCGCGTGTAGAACAGGATCTCGATGCGGCGGTTGCGCTCGCGGTTGATCTTGCTGATGTTGGGCGCGATGGGGCGGTTGGGCCCAAAGGGCGCCGCCTCAAACCGCTCATCGGGCACGTTGATCGTGCGGCGCAGGTAGTCGATCAGCGCTACCGCGCGCGCCGCCGAGAGGTGGTCGTTGGAGGCGAACTGCGCCGACGAGATGGGGATGTCGTCGGTGAAGGCGCTCACCCGAACCTGCGCTGAGTTCTGCTTGAGCTTGGCGGCGATCTCGTCGAGCATCATAAAGATCTCGGCGCGGAGCTGCGCGCTGCCGCTGTCGAACATGCTCTCGTAGGGCAGCGTCATCAGCACCCCGAGCTGACTCTGGTCGATCTGGACGTCCACCTTGCCCTGCGGAGAGCGGCTCTGCTGGCTGGCCACGATGTTCTTGAGCTGATCCACCAGCTCCGACGCCTGGAACGGCAGCGAGAAGTGCTGCATGGTGGGGCTGCGCCCCTCCTCAAAGCTCTGGCGCGGCGTCACGTTCTGCACGCCGAACGCCTGCTGCAGCGACGAGCGGGCGGCCTGGAAGCGCGCCTTCTCGAGACGCGAGAACGACAAGAGCAGGATAAAGAAGGTGAGCAGCAGCGACATCATGTCACCGAACGTCACCACCCAGCCGGGCGCCCCTGATTCGCAGGGCTTGTCTTCTTCTTCCATCGCGGGGTCCTGTTCTGACGCGCAGCGCCGCGCTCAGCGCTTGAGATTCTGCGGGGGGGTCACGTAGATAAACTCGACGGTGGAGGTGCGCTTCTTCTTGCGCTCCTCGGCGTTGAGGAACGCGGCGGGGGCGGTGCCGCGGCCCACGGGGATGATCTTGGAGGCGTTCACCTTGCCCTTCTCCTGCATGTAGCGCGACACGGCGATGGCCTGGTAGGCGGTGAGCATCCAGTAGTCGCACTGCCCATCCCTGAGGAACGCCTTGTCGCAGGGCGCGCCGGGGGCGTTGCGCACCTCGATGGAGAGCTCCTTGTCGCTCATCACCTCGCGCGCCTGCACGGCGAGCAGGTCGAGCATGGGGAAGGCGCGCGGCACCAGCTCCTCCGTGCCGGGCACGAAGATGTCGTCGGCGGGCAGGACCACCTTGACGCTGTTGGCCTGCTCAAAGACCTCGAGGGCGCTCTTGGAGCGGTCGTCGGCGGCGGTGGCCTGAATCTGCTCCATGAGCTTGCGGCTCTCCTGCCCGCCGGCGCGCACGCGGGAGTTGTTCTGCGAGCGCTCCTGAATCTTGACCTGGGTGTCGCGCTTGGGGATGCGCTGCTGCTCCGTGCGCGTGATGAGCCCGAAACCCTCGCGGATCACCCCGGAGAGCTTGTCGAACTGCACCTTGTCGAGGGTGGAGAACGACAAGAGCAGGATGAAGAAGGTGAGCAGGAGCGACATCATGTCGCCGAACGTGACCACCCACCCTGGCGCGCCGGCCTCGCACACCGTCTCCTGCTTGAGCTCCTCCGCGGGGGGGCGCTTGGGCTTGCCCTTGACCGGCTCTTGCGCTTCTTCTTGTTTAGCCACAGCTGTGCTCGTCGCGTAGAGGGTGCTTAAGCGTTCGCCTTGAGCGCCTCGCGCTCCTTAGGAGACAGGAAGCTGTAGAGCGCCTCCTCGAGCATGCGCGGATTCTCGCCGCGGTTGATGCCAAGGATGCCCTCCACCATGAGAATCTTCAGGTCATACTCATTGCCGCTGTGGGCGTCGAGCTTGTCGACGAGGGGCAGAGCGAAGAGGTTGGCGATCACGGCGCCGTAGAGCGTGGTGATGATCGCCACCGCCATAGCGGGGCCGATGCTCTTGGGGTCGTCCATGTTGGCGAGCATGTTCACGAGGCCGATGAGCGTCCCGATCATGCCGAAGGCGGGCGCGGAGACCTCCATGGCCTTGATGAGCTTGCGCGCCGACTCGTGGCGCCCCTTCATGGACTTGACCTCCTGCAGCAGAATCGCCTTGATCTGCTCCGTCTCGGCGCCGTCCACGCAGTAGTTGATGCCCTTGCTCATGAAGGGGTCCTCCACCGTCACGCGCTCGAGGGCGAGCAGACCGTCCTTGCGGGCGATCTGGGCGAGCTGCACGAACTCCTTGATCACCTCGGCGGGATTCTCAGGGGTGTGAAAGAGTGTGTGCTTGAGGACGCCGAAGATGGCGAAGGTCTCCTTGATGGAGAAGCGGATAAACATCGTGGCCATAGTGCCGCCGAAGACGATGAGGACCGACGGGATGTCGATAAACAGCATCAGATTCTCGAAGTTGATGCTCATCGTGCTCGTGTCGAGCAAGATCGCCACGAGCATGCAGAAGATGCCCAAGAGGATCCCTGTGAGAGTGGAGATGTCCATGAGGCTGACTGTCCTTAGTCTGCGGAGGGTCCCGCGGGGGACCTGAGGTCTTTGGGTCTTTGAAGCACGAAACGGGGCGCTTGTAAAGGGGGGCGGCGGGCTCGGGGAGGGGCGGCGGGGGGCTCACTCCGTGGGCGAGAGGCGCTCGATCTGCGCGCGCTCGCGCAACCCCTGCATCAGCACCGCGCGAGCGCGGCGAATCTGCTTTTCCTTGAGCTGCTCGATGAGCTCGGGGCGGGCGTCGGCGAAGGGGCGGACGGCGCCCTCGGCGCGGGCGGTGACCTGCAGGACGTGCCAGCCGAAGGGGGAGCGCGCGGGGGCGGAGACCTCGTTGAGCTTGAGGGCGAACGCCGCCGCCTCAAACTCTCGGCTGAAGGTGGGCTGCCCCCCCACGTAGAAGTTGCCCACGTCACCGCCGCGCTGCTTGGAGGGCTCGTCCATGGAGCGCTTGCGCGCCACGCGCGCGAACAGGCTCGCCCCGCCCCCCTGCGTCGCGCCCTCCCGCAGCTCCGCGAGGGCGCTGAGCGCCTCGAGGCGCGCCGCCTCCTCCTGCGCCTTGGTGGGCTTGGGGGGGAGGGCGATCAGGATGTGGCTGGCGCGGAGGCGCTCAGGGCGCACGCCGGTGATGAGCGCCACGTGGGCGCCGAGGGGGGTGCTGAAGGCGCGCGACTCCCCCACCTTCATCCGAAAGAGCTCCTCCTTGAACGACTCCCCGAGGCGGTGCGGACTCTGCGGGTGCAGGAACCCGAGGTCGCCGCCGCGCACGCGCGAGGGCTCGTCGAGGGAGAGCTCCTTGGCGAGCGCCTCAAAGGGCTCGTCATAGGACCGCCTGAGCAGCTCCTCGGCGCGCGCGGCGGCGTCGGGGCCCTTGAGGAGGGCGTGGCTGGCCTTGAGCTGCGCGGGCTGGCGGTCGGTGAGCTTGATGATGTGCCAGCCGAGGGGGGTGCGCACGGGCTCCGAGAGGGCGTGGAGCTGCAGCGCGCTCGCCGCCGCCTCAAAGGAATCGCTGACCTTGGGGTCGCCGCGCCGCTCGATCAGCCCGAGGTCGCCGCCGCGGTCGCGCGTGGCGGCGTCGCCGGAGCGCGCGAGGGCGAGGGCGGCGAAATCGGCGCCCTTGCGCGTGACCTCGCGCGCTAGCCTCTTGGCCTCCGCGAGGCGCTGCTGCGCCACCTTGGGGGGGGCGCTGAGGGGGAGCGGGAGCAGGATGTGGCGCACCTGCACGCGGGTGGGGGTGGTGTAGCGGGCGTCGCGCAGGCTGTCGTAGAGCTCCTGCAGCTCCTGCTCGCTCACCTCCTCGGTCGCGAGGGCGCTGAGGTGCTTGGCGAGGCGCGCCTCGGCGAGCACCTGCGCGAGCACCTCCTCCTCGCTCTGCCGCGACTGCTCTAGGGAGCGCTGGAAGTTGACCTCGTCGCGGAAGCGCCCCTTGTAGGCGGTGATGGCGGCGTCGCGCTCCTCGGGGGTGAGGTGGACGTCGCGGACGTTGAGCTCTTGGGCGATGAGCTGCTCATCGATGAGGTAGTTGAGGGCGGCGGTCTTGTAGGTGCGCTCGGTGTTGGGGGGGATGGTGGCGCCCTTGAGGAGGAAGCTGCGCGCGCGCCGCTCAAACTCCCCTTGGAGGCGCGCGAGGGTGATCTCCACGCCGTTGACGCGCGCCGCCAGCGGCGCGGCGGGCGCCTCGCCCTTGGGCGCCAGCGCCGCGCCCGACGCGCCGCCCTCCGCCCCGCCCCGCGCGCCGCCCTCCGCCCCGCCCCGCGCGCCGCTCTCCGCCGCGCCCGGCACGCCGCCCGCGACCGCGCCCGGCGCGCCGCCCGCGACCGCGCCCGGCGCGCCGCCCGCGACCGCGCCCGGCGCGCCGCCCGCGACCGCGCCCGGCGCGCCGCCCTCCTCTTGGGGACTCAAGAGGTGACACCCCCCTAGGGCGCCGCTCAAGAGCGCGCCGCCGAGGAGCGCCCCACAGAGGAGCGCGCGGCGGGCGCGGCGGGGGTG
>VGTA01000253.1 GCA_016874875.1 Deltaproteobacteria bacterium
TCGGCGGGGCTGTCCACGGGCTGCCCGCTCCGGAGCGCGAGCGGGGCGGCGAGCAGCGCCGGCGGGTGGTGGAAGTGCGCCCAGAGCGCCTCGCACAGGCGCACGAGGGCGGGGTCCTCGTCGGGCGAGACGGCGACGACCTGCGCGAGGCCGTCAGCGCGGAGGGCGGGGCGCAGCGCCTCGAGGTGCTCTGGGCGCGGCGCGGCGAGGGCGAGCGGGGCGCGCGGGGGGGGGTCAAAGAGCTGCGCGGCGCGCTCCGCGGGGCAGATGATGTAGAGCGGGGCGTGGAGGGGGCGCCCGGCGAGCTCCTCGTTGAGGCGCGACCGCGCCGCCGCGCAGGTGGGCGAGAGCAGGAGCGCGCGCGACGTCGCCTGGGGCGCGGCGAGGGGCGCGGCGAGGGGCGTGGCGAGGGGCGACGAGGGCTCGTAGCGCCCCACGCCCTCCCCGCGCGCGATCAGCTGCGCGAACTGCCGCTCGAGCTCAGACGGCTCGAGCTCCTTGACCGAGAGGAGGCGCGAGGCGACGTCGAGGGCGGCGGCCTGCGCCTCTAGGCGCGCGCCGCCCTCTCGCGCGCCCCCCTCGCGCCCCCGGCGCCCCGCGAGGGCGAGGGGGACCTCCAGCGGCGCCTCGCGCTCCCCGCGCCGCTCCCCGAGGCCCGCCGCCGCCGCCGCCACCGCCGCCCCCCCGCCCGGGTAGGCGCGCGCCGCCCCCCCGGCGCCCTCCGGGGCGCTGTGGGCGCCCACGAGGTCACAGAGGCGCGGGTCGCTCGCCAGCGCGCCGGCGAGGGTGAGGGTGGCCACGCCGAGCGAGGCGCGCGCCCCGCGCGCCACCTCGCCGAGGGCGGCGGCGAGCTCGCGCTGCCCCTTGCGCAGCAGACTCGCCCACAGCGCCCGCCGCAGCCCCTCGCTCGCCCCCAGCCCCGCGCCGAGGCGCTCGAGGCGCCGCTCGAGGGCGAGGACGTCGAGCCACAGGTCATAGGGGCGCGCCTCGGCGTCGAGGGCGCCGCGGCGCGCGCTGAACCACGGGGGCAGGTTGGGCAGCTCCTCGCCCTCGGCGGCGAGGTTGCTCGCCCACCCTAAGAGCTCCCCAGCGCCGAGGGGCGCGCCGAGGGTGAGGCGCGCGCGCTCGGCGAGGGCGAGGTAGGCCTGCGCGGGGCAGCTGAGGGGCGCGAGGTGCGGGCTGAGGAGGCGCTCGTGGGTGAGGTGCAGCTCCCCGGCGCGGGCGTGGTAGAGCGAGTAGGCGCGCCGCGCCCCGCGGTCGCCGTGCTCCCCGTGGGGGCCGTGGGGGTCGGTGGCGATGATGAGGGCGTCGCCGGGGGCGCCGTCGAGCGCCGCGGCGTAGCGCGCCAGCGCCAGCTGCGGACTCGGCCCCGCCGTCACGCGCTCCGGCGACAGCCCCAGCAGCTCCACCCAGAGGCGCTCCACCGCCCCCTCGGGCCCCGACACGCGCACCGCCCCCACGTCCCCCCACGAGAGCCCCGCCGCCTCGAGGCAGGCGCGAATCGCCCCCTTGGGCGCGAGCGGCGGCCCCTCCTCTTGGGCGGCGGGGCGCTCGCGGGCGGCGCGCGGGGGCAGGGCGGGGCCGGCGTAGCGGCGGGCGGCGCGCGCCCCGTCCCCCGGCGCCTCCTCGGCGAGGGCGATGAGCGCCCGCGTGGACGTGTTGTAGAGGGCGGCGCCGCCGCCTGAGCACATAGACACCCCGAGTTGAATCGCCACTCGTCTCTCCTCGTCTCTCCTCGTCAGTTCTCGCCTGCCCCCTCGCCTGCCCCCTCGCCCTAGCGCCCCTCCCCTTCTATCTGTTAGGGAGAGTGTCCACAACTCTCAAGGGTCTTCAGAGTCTTCAGAGCGCGCGGCGCGCGGCGCGCGGCGCGCGGCGCGAGATTCCCCCCCTGCACCCATCCCCCCCACAGGAGACGGCGATGAGCTTTAGAGCGCCGGGAGCGGCACAAGCGGCGCAGGCCGCCAACGAGGCGCGGGCCGCCAACGAGGCGCAGGCCGCCAACGAGGCGCGGGCCGCCAACGAGGCGCGGGCCGCGCAGGGGGCAGGGGGGGTGCGCGCGGCGGCGTGGCGGCAGGGGCGGCGGGCGGGCGAGGCGGCGTGGCGGTGGCTGCGCGCGCAGCCGCCCGTGGCGCGGCGCGTGGACCGACTCGAGCGGGCGCTCCAGGCGCAGCGCGCCTCCCTCGAGGGGCGCCTCGCCGCCCTTGAGCGCGAGCTCTACGAGTGGGCGCAGCGCCTCGCCGAGGAGGCGCGCGCGCGGGCGGCGGGCGGCGGGCGCCTCGACGCGCGCCCCTCGCTCCAAGAGAGCTACGCGCGCCTCGGACTCCCCTACGGCGCCCCGCTCGCCGAGAGTCGGCGCGCGTGGCGCGAGCGGATGCTCTCGTGCCACCCCGACCGCTTCGCCCACGACCCCGCGCGCCGCGAGGAGGCGGAGGGCGAGGCGCGGGCGGTCAACCTCGCCTTCTTGGTCATCCGCGAGGCGCTCGAGCGCGAGGGCTAGCGCCCGCCGCGCCCCCCGCGCCCGCCCCCCGCCCGCCCCCCGCCCGCCCCGCGCCCCGCGCCGCGCCCCCACTCCCCCGCGCCGCCGCGCTCCTCGATGAGGCGGGCGCGGCGGGCGAAGGCGTCGCCGCTTGGGGCGCGCCCGCGCGCGGGGGCGGCGGGCGCCCCTCGCCCGCCCGCCGCGGGCCGCGCGGCGGGCGCCCCGCGCCCCGAGTCCGTCCGCCCGCCCCGCTCGTCGCGCCCGCGCTGCCCCGCGTACGGCGCCTCCGGCGGGCGCATCACCCGGCCCACGGGCGCCTCCCCCACCACGCGAGGCGTCTCAGCGTTGAGGTGGACGACGTCGCCGTTGCGGACCTCGAGCACGTGGCGCAGGCCGAGGTCGCGGCCCACCTGCGCGTGCGCGATGAGGTGCTCTGGGTAGCCGTGCACAGGAATCAGGCACTCGGGGCGCACCCACCCGTAGAGCTGCTTGAGCTCGTCGATGCAGGGGTGCCCCGACACGTGGATGAGATCATCGCGCTCCGACACCACCCGCACGCCGCTGTGCTGAAAGCGCCGCTGGAGGCGCTCGATGCCGTCCTCGTTGCCGGGAATCACCTTGGAGGAGAAGAAGATGACGTCGTCGGGCTCCAAGAAGACATCCCGGTGCTGCCCAAAGGAGATGCGCGAGAGGGCGGCGCGCGTCTCGCCCTGCGAGCCCGTGCAGATCATGAGCACCTTGTGGCGCGGCAGGTACATGGCGTCGCGCAGCGGCACCTCGTTGAGGGCGCGCGGCAGGTAGCCCGTCTCCTGCGCCGCGCCCACCATGCGCAAGAGCGAGCGCCCCACCAGCACAGGGTGGCGCCCAGTGGCCGCCGCCACCTCCAAGAAGGTGGCCACGCGGGCGATGTTGCTCGAGAAGCAGGCGCAGACCACGCGGTTGCGCTCGCGCCCGATGAGGTCCTTGAGGCGCTCGCGCACCAGCGACTCAGAGCCCGAGCGCCCCGGAATCTGCGCGTTGGTGGAGTCGCCCACCACCGCCAAGACCCGCTCCTTGGCGAGCGCCTTAAAGCGCGCCTCCGCCGTGGCGGGCCCCACGAGCGGCTTGGGGTCGAGCTTCCAGTCCCCCGTGTGGAGCACGGCGCCGGCGGCGGTGCGCAGGACCAGCGACTGCGACTCCACCGTAGAGTGCGTGATGGGGATCATCTCAAAGCTGAAGGGGCCGATGTCGAAGCGCGCGCCTGGGGGCACGATCTTGAGGGGGACGCGCTCGGGCAGGTCGCTCTCGGCGACCTTGCGGCGCACCACGGCGGCGGTGAAGGGGGTGGCGTAGATGGGGCAGCGGAAGGTCATCCACAGGTCGGTGATGGCGCCGATGTGGTCCTCGTGGGCGTGGGTGAGGACGAGGGCGGTGATGTCCTTGTCGAGGAGGAAGGCGGGGTCGGGGGCAAAAATCCTGTCCTCGCCGTCCACCGTGTTGATCATCATCCCGCAGTCCACCATCACCCACACGCCGTCGTAGCAGTACAGGTTGAGATTCATCCCGATCTCGCCGGTCCCCCCGAGCGGCACAAAGAGCAGCTCGCGCACAACTTCATCAGCAGCGTCTTCAGACAAACCAGCACAGTACTTTCAGCGAGAGGGGGAGCGCGGCGGGGCGCGGCGGGCGCGGCGCCTCGGGCGCGGCGCGTGACCGGCGGGAGCGCGCGTGACCACTCTATTCACTTTCTGCGGGCTTGTCCACCGCCAACGCCCCCTCCAGAATCCGCTCCAGCGCCACCCCCGCCGCCATGAGCCCAAACGCGCCCGCCACGTGCGCCGCGGCGCCGAGGCCCTCTCGGCAGTCGAGGCGCGCGGCGTCGCCGGGGGCGGGGCGCGCGCAGACGCCCCCGTCGGGGGAGGGGTAGACGGGGCGCTCGCGGCTGTAGACGGCGGTGACGCCCCAGGGGCCCTCGGGGAGGCCGTGCTCAGCGCGCAGGAGGCGGCGCACCTGGCGGAGCAGGCCGTCGTGGGTGGCGGCGCTGAGGTCGCCGCAGGTGAGCGCGTGGGCGGCGCGCCGCCCCCCCGCGCCCCCCGACACCACCGCGGGCACCCCGCGCCGCCAGCACTCAGCGATGAGGAGCGCCTTGTGCTCCGTGCTGTCGATGGCGTCGATCACCACGTCGTAGGGGGGGCGCCCGGCGGGGGCGAGGAGCGCCTCGCAGGTGCGCGCGGTGAAGAAGGCGCGCTCCTCGTGAACCGCGGCGTGGGGCGAGATCTGGCGCGCCCGCTCCGCCATCACCTCCACCTTGAGGCGCCCCACGGTGTGGGCGAGGGTGTGGAGCTGGCGGTTGGTGTTGGTGACGCAGACGTCGTCGAGGTCTATGAGCGTGAGGCGCCCCACGCCGCTGCGCGCGAGCGCCTCCACCGCCCACGCCCCCACGCCGCCCACCCCCACCACGCAGGCGTGCGCCCCCCAGAGGCGCTGGAGCGCGGGGGCGCCGTAGAGGCGCGCGAGGCCCCCAAAGCGCTCGTGGTGCCCCTCGGGGAGGTCTCGGCCGGGGTGGGGCGGCGCGGCGGGGGGCGCGGCGAGGGGCGTGCGCTCTGGGTCGCTCATGGGCGGGACTCCTGTGCTGTGCTGTGCTGTCTGTGCTGTCTGTGCTGTGCGGTCGCGGCGAGCGCGCGTTGACTCTTCCCTTTGAGCGCGCTTGACTCTACTCTAAGCGCGCCTCGAAGGGCGCCGAGCCCGTGAGGGCCCAGAGAGAACATCCAGAGGAGAGGAGAGCGGCGAGATGTCTAAGAAGAAATCCCAAGCCCGTCAACAGCGCCGCGCCGGCGAGCGCCAGGCCCGCGTCACCCGCGCCCAAGAGGCGCCCACCCCCGTGGACCGCGCCCGAGAGCGCCAGCAGGAGCGCCGCGCGCTCCGCACCCTCGCGGGCGGCGCGCTGCTCGTGGCGCTGCTCTTGGCCTTCTTTGGCCTCGAGGTGGGCGGCGAGACGCTCTACAGGCGCCTCGCCGGCCCCGCGGCCCCCGCCGCCCCCGCGCAGCCCTGAGGGCGCCGCGCGCTCACGCTCACGCCCCTGACCTCATCTTGGCTCACGCCCCCGCTCGCACCCCGAACTCACGCCCCTGCTCGCGCCCCGAACTCGCGCCCCCGCTAGCGCCCCCGACTCACGCCCCCGCTCACGCCCCGGACTCACGCCCCAGACTCAC
>VGTA01000254.1 GCA_016874875.1 Deltaproteobacteria bacterium
CGCCCGCCTCGCCGCCTTTAGCTTCGCCCCGAGCGGCGCCGAGCCCCTCGCGCTCGTGGAGGTGGGCGACGGCGGCGCGCTCGTGGGCTGCGCGCCCCTCGGCGCCCCCATCGCGGAGGTGCAGCTCCCCCGGGGCGAGCACCGCCTCTGGCTCCGCTCGCCGCCGCGCGCCCCCGCCGCCCCCCGCCCCTACATCTTCGCCCTCGAGGCGCGCTGAGCCGCGGCGGTGCCTCAGAGGCGCGTGTGCGCGCGGTCGCTCTGGTACGTGGTCCCCGCGTCCCACGACGCCCCCGAGAGGCGCTGCACCTGCGAGAGCAGGTCGAGGCGCTGGTGGTGCTGCGCGTAGACCTTGATCGCCATGCGCAGCTCCTCGAGCTCGGGCTCACGGTGCGGGACGTCGAGGCACAGCCCCTCCGCCTGCAAGAGCGCCACCTGCGCTTGGTCCCAGTCGCTCTGCAGCGTATGCGCCCACGCCTCCCCGAGCGCCGCGCAGAACTCCAGCGACGAGAGGTTGCCGCGCGAGAGCTTGCGCACCTCCGCGAAATACGGCAGCGCCGCCTCCGGCGCCCCCTTGCGCCAGGCGCACAGCCCCAGCCCGAGGCGCGCCTCGAGGGAGCAGACCTCGAGGTTGGCGTCGATGGCCTCGGTGAAGATGCGCTGGAAGGCGCGCTCCGCCTGCTCCACGCGCCCCTGCGCGCGCGTCAGCTTGGCGAGCGCGAGGCGGGCGGTGAGCTGCTGCCCGAGCAGGGCGTCGTCGAGCTGCGCCATCGACAGGCTCTCCTCGAGGTGCTCCTGCGCCGCGCTCGCGTCGCCGCGCGCCACCGACCACAGCCCGAGGCCGTAGCGGACCACGCTCAGCGTCTCTGGCGCGCGGCATCCGCCCAAGAAGCGCTGTGCCTCTTGGAAGTAGCGCCCCGCGCGCTCGAGGTGGTCCCCCTGCAGCATACACAGCCCCATCTGCGCCACGCCGCGCGCCCCCACCTCGTGGAGGTCGGCGGCGCGCGCCTCGGCGATGGCCTGCTCGATGTACTGCTCCGCCTCCGCGTGGTGCCCCGCGAGCGTGGCGGCCTCCCCGCCGGCGAGGGCGAGGCCGCAGCGCTCCTGAGGGGAGAGGGCGGCGAGCGCGTCGTCCCACGAGAGCAGGCGCTTGGCGAGCGACGTGGCGTTGCCCATCAGCCCGGACTTCATGAGGCGGCGCAGGCTCTCCTGGCCGCGCGTGAGCGCCGCGTGGCGCTCGCCCCCCTCCCAGCAGTTGCGCGCCACCATCTCGAGCTCGATGCCCATGTGGTCGCGCTCGGCGCGCGGCAGGCGGAGCTCCGCCGTGGCGAGGTTGAGCTCACGCCAGTTGGGCAGCGCCTGCGCGATGTCGCGCAGCTCCACGCGGATTAGGTCGTGGGCGTACACAAAGCGCTGGCGCTGCTCCTTGATGAGCCCCGCCTGCGTCGCGCGGTCGATCAGCGAGTCGATCAGGTCCTCGTCGTCGGTGAGGAGCGGCGCGCGCGGGTCGCCGGGGATGACGGCGAGCTTGGCGAGCGTGTGGGCGGTGAAGGAGCGCCCGAGCAGCGTGGAGCGCGCGAGCAGACTCTTGAGCTCCCCGCCGAGCGGCCCCTCGCACGCGCGGTCGATGCGCTGCCGCAGCACCTCGCTGGGGTCCATCGGCGCCAGCGCGAGCCCCTGGTCGCTCAGGTAGCCGCGCACCGCCTCCACCGCGATCAGCGGGTTGCCGCGCGACTGCTCGCAGGCGATCTCCACGAGCCCCTCCGGCAGCGACACGAGCGCCGACAGCGAGGCGCTCAGCACCTGCTCCGGAATCGGCTTGAGCTGCAGCAGCGTGGCGCCCAGATTCATGAGCGCGCGGCGGACGTTGCGGACGGTGCGGCGCTCCGTGGGGCGCAGAGTGGCCACGAGCAGCAGGGGCTGCCCGGCGCGGGTGGCTAGGGCGTGCAGGAGGCGGAGGATGCGCCCCTCGGGCGACCAGTGCGCGTCATCCGCCCAGAGCATCAGCGGGCGCCCGCCGGCGAGGTCCACCACCAGCTGCGCCGCGTGCTTAAAGCGACTCTCGAGGTCCTCCTCCGCCGACGACGGCCAGAGCGCCTCCTTGGCGTTGGCGAGCGCCTCGGGGGTGGGGAAGGCGCGCGCGAGCACCTCGTCGGCCTGCTCCGCGGCGGCGCCCGGCGCCCCGATCAGGCGCAGCGCCGCCGCGCGCAGGGCGCCCCCGCGCGTCTGCGGCTCGCTGCGCACGGTGAGCGTCTGCATCAGCCCCCACTCCTCCACGCGAGCGCGGAGCCAGTCCACGAGGCGGCTCTTGCCGAGGCCCGCCTCCGCCTCCACCAGCACCACCTGCGGCCCGCGCCCCTCGAGCACCCGCTGCGCCGCCTCCTCGAGCACCTGCTGCGCGTCGGCGCGGCCCACGAGGGGTGGGAGGCGGAGGTGGAAGAGCCCCATGCCGACGCTCATGTTCATGGGCGCGAGGGCGGCGCGGGGGGGGGGCGGCTCGTCGCGGAGGGGATCGTCGCTGAGGGGACCGTCGCTGAGGGGACCGTCGCTGAGGGGACCGTCGGCGAGGGGACCGTCGGTGAGGACGCTGTCGTCCTCCTCGTCGCGCGCCACCTCCTCAAACGACCCCAGGCGGGGCGCCGCGAGCGCCCGGAGGTCCTCGCGCAGCTCCGCCACCGAGCGGTAGCGCGCCGCCGGGAGCTTCTCCATCATGCGCCGCACCACCGGCACGAGGCCCTCGGGGACCTCCACCTGAGAGCGGAGGCGCAGCTCGGGGACGGGGGAGTGCTGGTGGTGGCTGAGGAGGTTGCGCCCATAGAAGGGCAGGCGCCCCGTGAGCAGCTCATAGAGGATGACGCCGAGGGAGTAGATGTCGGTCCACGGCCCCACCTCCGCCACGCGCCCCTGCGCCGCCTCAGGCGCGATGTAGGCGGGGGTGCCCTCGATGCGCTTGGCGGCCTTGTCCACGTCGGTGGTGGTCATGGCGATGCCAAAGTCCACGATCTTCACCGCCCCGAGGCCCTCCACCCCGGGCACGATGAGGATGTTGGAGGGCTTGAGGTCGCGGTGGACGATGTCACGCGCGTGGGCGTGCGCCAGGCCGCTGAGCAGGCAGTCGAGGAGCGTCCACAGCCGCGTCCACGACCACCGCTCGTTGAGGTAGGCGCCGAGGGGCGCGCCGAGCACGGACTCCATCGCCACGAACGCGCAGCCGCTCGGGGTGCGCCCAAAGTCATACACCTCCACCAGCGTGGGGTGGTTGAGGCGCGCCATGGCGCGCACCTCGCGGTTAAACGAACGCTCCGCCGAGCCGCGCTGGTCGGCGGCGAGGTCGAGCACCTTGATCGCGCAGTGCCCGCCGGAGGCCTCGTGGCGCGCGAGCCACACGTCACCCACGGAGCCTTCGCCGAGCCAGCGCAGCGCCTTGTAGCCGAGGGGGAAGTCTCTGGGCGTGCTCATGGAGTGTTCTCTCTCTGCGGCGCCGCGCGCGGCGCCTCTCGCGGCGTCAGTCGGCGTCTACGCTGTTGGGGTCTCGCGACTTGAGGCTCAGCGAGGAGGGCTCAGGGCGAAAGAGGCGCCCCTCGAAGTGCCCATAGATGTTCCACCAGTCGGGGGCGACGGCGAGGGAGGGGTGCTGCGCGCGCTGCGTCCCCTGCTCGATCTGCTTGATGTCGCTCTCCCACTGGCTGATGCTCTCGAGGACGCCGAGGACGCTCCGGCCGGCGCGTGTGCGCGTGTCGAGCTCCTCCTCCACGCTAAAGAGCGTCACGCGCCGCAGGACGCCCGAGATGAGGGCGCGGAGCATGCGGAGGCTGCGGGTGAGGCAGTCGAGGCGGGCGATGATAAAGCCGAGCTCGGCGCTCGCCTGGCAGCGTTCGAGCGCCCGCTTGAGCCCCGAGGTCTGCTTGAGGTCCGCCACGTGCTGCGTGTCCTTGATGATCTCCACGATCTCTAGGTGGTGCCTGTGGGCGTAGAGCTGGATGTACTCAAGCTGCGCCTCGGTGGACAGGGCGTCTTTGCCTTCATAATGACAAACGTAAGCGATCACTCTCAAGATATACTCAACTCATCTCGCGCGCCGCTGAGGGGGCGCGGGGGCCAACGCGGGACTCTGCACCATTAGAGCACCTGAGCGCATAGAATCAAGCCACAGCGCAGCGCCGTCCTCCGCGCGCTGCCCCGCCTCGCGCCTCAGGGCGAGACGGCGTGCTCGCCGGCGTCCACGTGCAGGGTGGTGGCCGTGACGCCGCCGCTCAGGGGCGAGCAGAGGAAGCACACCGCCGCGGCCACCTCCTCGTGGGTGACGCCGCGCCCGAGGGGGGTGCGCGCGGCGGCCTCGCGGAGGCGCTCACGGAAGCCGGGCAGCCCGGCGGCGGCGAGCGTCTTGACGGGGCCGGCGCTCACGGCGTTGACCCGCACGCCCCGGGGGCCGAGCTCGCGGGCGAGGTAGCGCACCTCCGCCTCGAGGGCGGCCTTGGCGGGGCCCATGAGCCCGTAGAGGGGGACGGCGACGCGGGCGCCGAGGTAGGTGAGGGTGACCACGCTGGCGTCCGCCGAGAGGTGCGGCAGGGCGAAATGGACGGCGCGGAGCAGGCTGTAGGCGCTCACGTCGAGGGCGAGGCGGAAGCCCTCGCGCGAGCAGGCGTGGAGGGGGGCGGCGAGGTCCGCCTGCTCGGCGAACGCGACGCTGTGCACCAAGAAGTCGAGCCCGCCGAGCGCCGCCGCCGCGCCGTCGAGGGCGGCGCGCAGGGAGTCGTCGTCGCGCACGTCGCAGGGGGCGGCGAAGGGAGCGGCGACGCGCTCGGCGAGGGGGAGGGCGCGGCGCGCGGCGCGCGCGTCGAGGTAGGTGAAGCCCACGCGCGCCCCGGCGGCGCTGAGCGCCTCCACGGCGGCCCAGGCGAGGGAGCGTGGATTCGCCACCCCGAGCACGAGCCCGCGGCGCCCGGTGAGCATGGGCGGCATGGCGAGGGCGGGGCGCGGGGCGTCGTCCTCGCCGTCAGCGAGCGCGGGCGTCTCGGAGGGCGTCACAGGTGGAAGCTCACAAAGGCGCCCGCGCTGTAGTTGACGCCCTTGAGGTCCTTGACGTCAGCCTCCTCAGCGCCGAGGGCGCGCTTGAGCTCACGCTTGAGCTGCTCAGCGTACTGGGCGGGGACCGCGGCGCCCTGAGAGGAGACGAAGCCGTCCACGGCGCGCGCCTTGACGTCGGCGGCGGCCTGCTCGCCGCTCAGGACGAAATGCCAGCCCGCGCCCACCTGCGCGCCCACGGAGATGAAGCTGTTGAGGTTGTACTCGAGGGCGCCGCGCAGGCGGGCGTTGAGGCCAAAGGCGGTGTTGGAGATGGACTCCTCTTGGCGCTGGAGCTCCTCGTACTTGGCCTTAAAGGCGCCGTAGGAGTTGGTGAGGCCGGCGGCCTCGAGCGCCTGCTGGATGGGCGCGCTGTTGGCGTCGAGGGCGCTCGCGCTCGTGGTCGCGCTCGGCGGGAAGCCAAAGAACACGCCGCCGCCGTAGGCGCCCACCGAGAGGGTGACGTCCGAGACGTCCAAGGAGAGGTCGAGCCCGAGGTTGACGGTGGCCCAGAACTGCTCGTTGCTCATCTGCTCGTAGTCGGCCCACAGACTCAGCCCGAGCAGCTCAAGGCCG
>VGTA01000255.1 GCA_016874875.1 Deltaproteobacteria bacterium
CTCACCGCCACCCCCCCCCTCCAGCGCCACGCCGACCCCCGCGACCCCGCGCACCGCCTCGCCCTCGCCCTCCTCCCCCTCTCCTGACCGCGCCTAGGGCGAGAGCGCGAGCGAGACCGCGGGCGAGACCGCGGGCGAGCGCCCAGCGGGCGCCCCTTCAGAACGCGAAGCGCGCCAGCGCCCCCTTGAGCAGCTCCTCAAAGGTGAGCTCGGCGGCGCGCGGGCGCACCTCGCTGAGGTAGTCGTCCACGTCCTTGGGCTTGTAGCCGAGGTTGAGCAGCGCGCTCTGCAGGTCGCTGAGCTGACTCGCAGCCTCTGGGCGCGCCGCCTCGAGCGGGAAGTGCTTTTCGAGCTTGGCGCGCAGCTCGAGAATCATCCGGTCCGCCGTCTTGCGCCCGATCCCGGGCACCGACGAGATGCGCCGCGCGTCCCCGGTGATGATCGCCACCTTGAGCGCCTCGGCGTCGAGGCCGCTCAGGCACGCCACCGCCAGCCGCGGCCCGATCCCCGACACCGTCGTCAGCGCCTCAAAGAGCCGCCGCTCCTCTAGGCTGCTAAACCCAAAGAGGGTGATCTGGTCCTCGCGCACGTACGTCTTCACCGAGACCACGCACTGCTCCCCCGCCGCCGGCAGGCGCTCGAGGGTGGTGAGGGGGCAGGTGAGCTCGTAGCCCACCCCGCCCACGTCGATGATCAAGCGCTCAGCCCCCTTGTGGCTGAGCGTGCCCCTGAGCTGTCCGATCATACCCAAGTCCCCTCTCTCGCCCCGCGGGGCGCTGAATCTCGAACGCTGAATCTCGAACGCTGAATCTCGAACGCTGAATCTCGAACGCTGAATCTCGAACGCTGAACGCCACACGCGCGACGCCGCGCGCGATGCGTTGCAGTGTACGCTGCGCG
The DNA here is from genome assembly GCA_016874875.1 of Deltaproteobacteria bacterium. GTDB lineage: Bacteria > Myxococcota_A > Bradymonadia > UBA7976 > VGTA01 > VGTA01. Next base: position 901 of record VGTA01000255.1, read on the forward strand.
GCGGTTAAAACACAGCGGCCCCCTCCGCTCGTGCGCCGCCGCGCGACGCCCCCCTCACCGCCCCGAGGCCCCGCCCATGCTCCGCTCCCCCCTCGCCCCCCCCGCGCGCCCGCTTCGCCTCTACACCCACGCCACCGTTCACACCGCCGACGCCGAGGGGCGCGCCGTGCTCGAGGAGGGCGCCGTGGCGGCGTGGGGGGGGCAGCTGCTCTGGGTGGGCGACGCGCGCGACGCGCGCGATGAGGTGGCGCGCGCCCTCGGGGAGCTCGAGGAGGCCGGCCTCTGCGACGCCGGCGCCACCCTCGCCGCCGCCGAGTGGACGCGCTGCGACGGCGAGCACCTCGCCCCGGGCTTCATCGACGCCCACGTGCACCTCGGCCTCTACCCCGAGGGCTTTGTGGGCGAGCCCAAGGACCTCAACGAGCTCACCAGCCCCCTCACGCCACAGCTCCGCGCCCTCGACGGCGTGTGGCCCGGCGACGTCGCTTTCGCCAAGGCGCGCGCCGCCGGCGTCACCGCCGTGTGCGTGCTCCCCGGCTCCGCCAACGTGGTGGGGGGCGTGGGGGTGGCGCTGCGGACGGTGGGGAGCGACGTGGAGCGCATGGTGCTGCGCGAGCCCGCCTGCCTCAAGGTGGCGTTCGGCTACAACGTCAAGCACAACCACGGCGGCAAGGGGCGCGCCCCGCTCACGCGCATGGCCATCGCCGATATGATGCGCGGCGCCTTTGAGGGGGCGCTCGCCTATGAGGCCAAGCGCCTCCACGACCCCGAGCACCCCCGCGACCGCGCCAAGGAGCACCTGCTGCTCGCCCTCCGCCGCGAGCTCCCCGTCCGCGCCCACGCCTCCCGCGCCGACGACATCCTCACGGCGGTGCGCCTGGCGCGCGAGTTTGGGCTGCGCCTGGTCATCGAGCACGGCTACGAGGCGGTGGAGGTGCTCGAGCAGCTCAAGGCGGCGCGCGCGAGCGTGGTCTACGGCCCCGCCTTCCGCACCTGCGGTCACTCCGAGGACCTCCACTTCAGCTTCGCCCACGCGCAGCGCCTCATGGAGGCGGGGCTCCTCGTGGCGCAGATGACCGACCACCCCATCGTCCCCGTGCAGTACCTGCCGCTCCAGGCGGGGCTCTGCGTCCGCGAGGGCCTCGACCCCGCCGCCGCCCTCCGCCTCGTCACCGCCAACGCCGCCGAGGTGCTGGGGCTCGAGGGGCGCGTGGGGCGCCTGCGGGCGGGGCTCGACGCGGATTTCGTGCGCCTGAGCGGCCCGCCGCTGGAGGTGGCCACGCGGGCGCTCGGCGTGTATGTGGAGGGCGCGCGGGTGGTCTGAGCGCGGGGGCGCGCGCCGCTCGACGACGCGCGCGCGCCTCGCTAGACTCTCGCCGCGCCGCGCCGCGCGCCGCCCCCCCCCACGCCCTCAGGAGTCCCCCCCCCATGGACCTCATGCTGCACCCCGCCCCCCGCCTCGCTGATTTCGCCCACGGCGCATGGGACGCGCTGCTCCTCCTCTGCGCCGACGACCTCAGCGCCCTCCCCGCCCCCCTGCGCGCCGCCCTCGACGACGCCCGCGCCCTCGACGAGGCGCTCCTCACCCCCGGCGAGGCGCACCTCGCGCTCCTGCCGGCGGGCGCGTGGGGCGGGGGGCGGCGGCTCGTGGTGGCGGGCGTGGGCGACCTCAAGGGCGACGGCGACGACGTGCGGCGGTGGCGGGACGCGGCAGCGGCGGCGGCGCGGCGGGCGCTCGCGGCGGGCGCCCTGCGCCCCTGCCTCGCCCTCGCCGGCGTCCCCGCGCGCGGCCCCCTCGCCGCCCTCCACGCCCGCGCCTACGAGGTGGCGGCGCTCGGCGCCCTCAGCGCCCTCTGGCAGCCGCTCGAGGCGCGCGAGCAGGGGCGCGGGCGCGCCTTTGAGGCGCTCGGGCTCTGCCTAGAGGGCGCCGCCGCCCCCCTGAGCGCCCCGGGAGCCGAGGGGGACGAAGCGCGCGCGCGCTGGGCGCGCTGGGTGAGCGCCGCCGAGTCGGGGCGGGGGGTGGCGCGCGACGTGGCGGGCACCAACCCCGAGCGCATGGCGCCGCCGCAGGTGGAGGACCTCTGCAAGCGCCTCTTCCGCGACAGCGCGGTGCAGGTGGAGGTGCTAAAGGCGCCCGACGAGCTCCTGCGCGACTACCCCCTCCTCTCGGCGGTGGCGCGCGCCTCCATGGAGGTCAAGCGCCACCAGCCGCGCGTGGTGCGGCTCACCTACGAGGGCGCGCCGCGCGAGGGCGCGCCGCTCACGAGCCTCTACCTCGCCGGCAAGGGCGTCACCTACGACACCGGCGGCGCCGACCTCAAGACCGACGGGCACATGGCGGGCATGAGCCGCGACAAGGGCGGCGCCGCCGCGGTGGTGGGGCTCTTTAGGACGCTCGCGCTGCTGCGCCCGGCGGGGCTGCGCGTGGTGGCGGAGCTCGGCGTGGTCCGCAACAGCATCGGCGCCGACGCCTTCGTGAGCGACGAGATCATCCCCAGCCACGCCGGCGTGCGCGTGCGGATCGGCAACACGGACGCCGAGGGGCGCCTCGTGCTCGCCGACCTCCTCTCCCACCTCCGCGCCGCCGCCCTCGCCCGCGCCGCCGCGCACCCCGGCGAGCCGCAGCGCCTCTTCAGCGTCGCCACCCTCACGGGGCACGCCGGGCGCGCCGTGGGCACCTACACCATCGCCCTCGACAGCTCCGCCGCCGAGGAGCAGGGCGTGGCGCGCGCCCTCGCCGAGGCGGGGGAGCGCGTGGGCGACTGCGTTGAGCTCTCGCGCCTCCGCCGCGAGGATTTCGACTTCGTCCGCCCGCGCTCCCTCGCCGACGACCTGCTCTCGTGCAACAACGCCCCCTCCTCCGCCACCCCCCGCGGGCACCAGTTCCCGATGGCGTTCTTGATCAAGGCCTCAGGGCTCGGCGCCCACGGGCGGTTCTCGGAGGCGCCCCTCTGCTACACGCACATCGACATCGGCGGGAGCGGCGTGGAGGGGGGCGACTGGCAGCACGGCCGCCCCACCGCCGCGCCGCTGCTGGCGTGGCTCGAGGCGTGGGTGGCGGCGGAGCGCGGCTGAGGTGGGCGCGCCGCGCCCCGATGGTGTTGCGCTGGTGGTGGGCAAGCTCTGCCCGCTCCACCTCGGTCACCTGTGGCTGCTAGAGCGGGCGCTCGAGCGCGCCGACCGCCTGTGCGCGCTCACCTACACCTCTCTGCGCGCCCCCGGCTGCTCCGCGCCCCAGCGCCAGGCCTGGCTCGACGCGCTCCTCGCGCCCTACGGCGACCGCGCGGTGTCGGTGGCGCTCCCGCCAGCGCTGTGCCCCCCCGACGAGGCGCCGGCGGAGGTGCACCGCCTGTTCTGCGCTGAGGTGGCGCGGGCGCGGGGGTGGGCGGTGGATGTGGTGTGCACGAGCGAGAGCTACGGCGATGGGTTCGCTGAGGTGCTCTCGCGGGAGCTCGGGCGCCCTGTGCGTCATGTGTGCGTTGATCTCGCGCGGGCGCGGGTGCCGGTGTCGGGGACGATGATGCGTGAGGCGTTTGAGGTCTTTTCGCGTGACCCGCGGGGGGCGGCGGGGCGGGCGGCGCTTGAGCGGCTGCGGGGGGGGGTGCCGGGGGTGGTGTTTGAGTCGCTGGTGGGGGGGGCTTTATAGGTGCCTCACGCCGCGCGCGAGCGAGGCGCTCGCCATCACCCTTGAGCCCGCCGAGGGCTGCGCCCCCCACCCCGAGCTGAGCCTCGACGCGGAGGAGGAGGTGACCAAGACGCGCTTTGACGACGGCGATCTATTTGGCGTGGTGGACGCCCACTCGCACCTGTTCGCCCACCTCAGGTTCGGCTCCGGCGTGCACGGCGCGCCCTTCCACCGCCTCGGCGTGGCGCGCGCCCTTGAGAGCTGCGAGGAGGCGCACGGCGAGGAGGGGCGGCTCGACGTGTGGGGCTACTTCGCCGACCGCGGCGAGGAGGTGGAGCTCGCCGCCCTCACCCCCACCCTCGTGAGCGGGCGCGCACCAGGCTTCAACTACAGCACCGACGGCTACCCCTCATCCACCCACTGGCCCAGCGCCCCCTACTCCGCCACCTACTAGACCTAGTACTACCGCTGGCTCGAGCGCGCGTGGCGCGGCGGACTGCGCCTCGTGGTGCAGCACGCCGTGGCCAACCAGGTGATCTGCGAGCTCCAGCGCGCCCACCACCCCCTCGCGGCGCGCTACGAGTGCAACGAGATGATCAACGTCAAGCGGAGCGTCAAGGAGACCTACGCGCTCGAGCGCTACATCGACGCGCAGGCGGGCGGCGAGGGGCGGGGGGGGTTGAGGGTGGTCCACAGGTACGCCCGCCCCCCCTCAAGCGCGCGGCGGGCGGCGCGGTCGGGGCGGTAGAGGTAGCTGATGTCGTCGTGGGCGGCGTTGAGAGTCATGCCGCCGGGGAGCACATAGACCGCCAAGAGGAGGAGGAGCGCACCCGCCCCCCCCAGGAGCGCGCTCCGTTGGAGATAGCCGAGCGCCGCGCAGCACGCCCCGAGGGAGAGGTACACCAGGATCGCGGTGAGCGCCTTGAGCCCCCGCAGGGCGGTCCGCCCCCACGGGCGGAAGCCCCGATAATAGGACGGGGCGTCGTGGTAGATCCTGTGCACCACGTCGAGGCGGTGCCCCATGTTCAGCACCCATCCGCGTGGCGGGAGGAGCAGGGTCAGCCCGCCCGTCACGAGGTCGCGGCGCGCCTCGGGGGTGGCGAGGGG
>VGTA01000256.1 GCA_016874875.1 Deltaproteobacteria bacterium
CCCCGCCCCCGCCCCCGCCCCCGCCTCCCCTGCCCCCGCGCTGCACATCAACCGCCTCGCCCACGAGGCGCGCTACGGCGACGCGGCGCTGCCCCTCTCCGCCCTAGAGTTCGCGCTGCTCGCCTACCTGAGCGAGCGCCCGCGGGAGGTGATCACGCGCCAGCAGGCGCTGAGGGCGGTGTGGGGGGGCGGGGTGTTCGTGAGCGAGCGCACGGTGGACGCGCACATCAAGGCGCTCCGCAAGAAGCTCACCGCCGCCGGCGCCCCCGAGCTCATCGAGACGGTGCGCGGCGTGGGCTACCGCTTTGAGGGGACAGAGGGCGCCGAGGGCGCCGAGGGCGCGCCGTGACCCCCGACCTCGGCTGGCTGCTCGGCGGCGCCCTCGCGCTCATCACCCTCAGTTTCGCCCTCTCGCGCGCCCTGCGCGGGCGGCAGCACGGCTTCTCCATCCGCCTGCAGCTGTTCGCCGCCATCACCTTCGCCGCCCTCTGCAGCACGGCGCTCATCGGCTGGTGGGCGCTCGAGCGCATCGAGGCGCGCGCCGCGCAGCTGTTCGCCGCGCGCGGCCCCTCAGCGGAGGTGTTACAGGAGTTCATCAAGGACTTTGGCAGCAAGACGAGCCTGCTCTTTGGCGTGATCTGCCTCATCTCCGCCGGCAGCGCCTTCGCCCTCGGGCGGCTGCTCGCCGGCCCCATCGAGCGGCTGTCGAGGGCGGCGGAGGGCATCTCGCGCGGCGCGGCGCTCCCCGCCGCGCCCCTGCCGCCGCCGAGCGGGCGCGAGGTGCGCCACCTCACCGAGGCGCTCGACGCCATGCTCCGCGCCCTCGAGGACCGCCAGCGCTTTGAGCGCTTCATCGCCGACCTCTCCCACGACCTCAAGAATCCCGTCTCCGCCATCCGCGCCTCCACCGAGGTGCTCCTCCACGGCGCCGCCGACGACCCCGAGACGCGCGCGCGCTTCTTGGGGCGAATCGACGAGGCCGGGGCGCGCCTCGACCGAATCCTCTCGGACTTCCTCAGCCTCGCGCGCCTCGAGGCGCGGGGGCTCAAGCCCGACCCGGCGCCCTGGGCGGTGCGCGACGCCCTAGAGCGCGCGGCGGGGGCGCTCGGGGCGGCGGCGGAGCTCAAGGGGGTGCGCGTGGAGCTGCGCTTCGCCGACGACGCCGCCCGCGACGCCCGCGCCCACGGCAGCCGCACCTGGGTGACGCGCGCCGTCGAGAACCTCCTCTCCAACGCCGTCCGCTATAGCCCCCCCAACGGGCGCGTGGAGGTCACGGCGCGCCTCGACCCCGCCCGCGGCTGCGTCCTCGAGGTGCGCGACGAGGGCCCCGGCGTGGACCCCGCCCTCCGCGCGGTGCTCTTTGAGCGCTTCGTCACCGACTGGGGCGGGGTGAGCCCGTCGGGGGGGTCGGGGCTCGGACTCGCCATCGTGAAGCGCGTCTTTGAGGCGCACGGCGGGGGGGCGCGGCTCTTGGAGGCGGGCGAAAGCGAGGGGGGCGCGCGCTTTGAGGTGTGGTGGGCGCTCTCCGCGCCCTGCTGAGGGCTTAGGGCTACCAGGGCAGGCGTGAGCCGTCCACGTGCCAAAACCCGCCGCTCTCCGCGAGGGTGAGCGCGTCCGCGCGCGCCAGGATGCCCCGCGCGGACTCCTCGGGCTCGATGAGTCCGCGCCCGCCCGTCATCTCGGTGCGCACGAAGCCGGGGTGCACCAGCGCCACCGCCACACCGCGGGGGCGGAGGTCGAGGGCGAGGGAGGCGCTGGCGGCGTTGAGGGCGGCCTTGGACATCCGGTAGCCGTAGTAGGCGCCAGAGGTGTTGTCGGCGATGGAGCCCATGCGGCTGGTCACCTGCACCACCTTGCTCCCGGCGCCGAGGAGCGGCAGGAGCTCCTCGGTGACGCGCAGGGGCGCCACGGCGTTGACCTCGAGCTGCGTAAGCACGTCATCGTAGTCGATGGCGCCGAGCGCCTCGTTGAGGAAGACGCCGGCGTTGTTGATGAGCAGGTCGAGGCGCTCCACGCCGAGGGCGCGGACGGCGGCGAGCAGCCCCGCGGGGCGGCGCACGTCCACCTCGGGGAGCTCGAGGGCGCCGAGGGCGCGGAGGGGGCCGCCCGCGGGGTCGGCGGGGCGGCGGTGCACGGCGACGACGCGCCAGCCTCGCGCCGCGAGCTGGCGGGTGAGCTCGCGGCCGATGCCGCGGTAGGCGCCTGTGACGAGGGCGGTCTGGTGGGTCTGATGGGCCTGATTCATGGGGCGGTCTCTTGGATTCGGGTCTGGGGCTCAGCCGCGGGGGCTCAGTAGTAAGCGTCGAGGGCGCGCGCGGCCTCCTCGAAGGCGGCGAGCGCGGCGGGGTCGTCGGCGCGGGGGGGGGGGGGGGTGAGGATGTAGGGGGCCACGAACAGGTGCCCCCGCCCGCCGCCCTTCACGGGCAAGCCGCGCTCGGGGACGCGCACGCGGCGCTGCGCGGCGAGCCCGGGGGGGACCTTGAGCGTGATGGCGCCGCCCTCGGGGAGCGGCACGCTCACGCGGTCGCCGAGCGCCACCTGCGAGAGGCGCAGCGGGAGGTCGTAGCGCAGGTCGTCGCCCTCAACCACAAAGCCCTCGGGGGGGGCGACGCGCACCGTCACGAGCAGGTCCCCCGCGCCGCCGTGCCCCGGGCGCCCCTTGCCCCTGAGCTTGAGGCGCTGCCCGCCGCTCACGCCCGCCGGCACGGTCAGGTCCACGCCCTGGGCGCTCAGGTGCACCTTGCCGCCGCTGAGCGCCACGCTCAGGGGCACCTCCACCTCCGCCTCCTCGTCGGCCCCCCGCGCCGCGTGCGCGCCCCCGCCGCCAAAGCCGCCCCCGCCAAAGCCGCCCCCGCCAAAGCCGCCCCCGCCAAAGCCGCCCGCCCCCCTGCGCCCCCCCGCGCCGCCCCCAAAGAGCTGCGAGAGGATGTCGCTGAAGTCCCCGCCAAACCCGCTAAAGCCCCCGCTCCCGCCGCTCGCCTTCCACTGGCGCGCGGCGTCGGCGTTGAAGCCCTCGCGCAGCCCATCGGCGCCGAACTCGTCGTAGAGGGCGCGCTTCTCGGCGTCGCCGATGATGGAGAACGCGGCCGTCACCTCCTTAAAGCGCGCCTCGGCGCGCGCGTCGCCGGGGTTGCGGTCGGGGTGCAGCGCGGTGGCGAGCTTGTGGTAGGCGCTCTTGATCTCTTTGTCGCTGGCGGACTTGGCGACGCCGAGGACGCTGTAGGGGTCTCTTTGGCTCATGGTGCGTGTGCCCTCTGCGCGCCGCGGCGGGCGCGCGTCGCGTGTGTGGCGTAGTGGGTAAGCGCGCCGCGCGCCGTGGCAAGGGGCGGGCGCGCATTTCGGGGGGCGGGGGCGCGCACGCTAGACCGTCACGCTAGACCGTCACGCTAGACCGTCACGCAGCCACTGCTCCTCACTCTGCGCTGTGCGCTGCGCGCGGAGCGTGCTACTCCTGAGGGCCCTCCTCCCCGCCACTCACCTGCCGCTCACCCGCCGCTCACGGATCGCCGCCATGCGCCAGCCACCGCTCAGCCCCCCGCTCAGCCCCCCGCTCAGCTCCCCCCGCGCCCCTCGGCGCCCCTCCCCTCGCCCCGCCCTCGGCGCTCTCGGCGCTCTCGGCGCTCTCGGCGCTCTCGGCGCCCTCGGCGCCTGCGACGACGGGCTCAAGGTGAGCGGGGAGCCGCGGCTGCGGCTGTCAGTGGACCAGCTCATCATCGCCAGCCCGGCGGCGCCGGGGGGCTCGGCGGAGGCGCGCGTGGAGGTGCTCAGCGAGGGCGGCGCCCCGCTCATCATCAGCGAGGTGCGCCTCACCGAGGAGGACGAGAGTCCAGAGGTGGCGCTGCTCGACGCCGACGACTGGACCGCCGAGCCCGTGTCGCTCGCCCCCGGCGCCGCGCGCGCCCTCACGCTGCGCTGGACCCCCACCAACGACCAGGTGGACGCCGGGACGCTCACCCTCGTCACCAACGCCGGCGCCCGCCAGGTGCGCTACGAGACGGCGGACCTCGACCCCGTGATGCAGGTGGAGGCGCTCGGCGCCCCCCTCGCCCCCGACGCCCCCCTGCGCCTCACGCGCGGCGCCCACGGCGCCCCCCAGAGCGCGCGCGTCAAGGCGCTGAGTCTCGGCCTCGCCCCCCTCACGGTGCGCGCGGTGTGCTTTGTGGACGTGGACGGCGCCTGCCTGCCCGCGGGGACGGCGGCCGGGCGCGGCGCGCTCTCGCTGTGCGCCCGCGACGAGGGGGCGCGCCTCGACGAGTGCGCGCCCTTCACCCTCGACGCCCCCCGCGCCCTCCTCGCCGGCGAGGAGCTGTCGTTCTACGTGCGCTACCACCCCCCCGCCGACCTCGAAGACGCGGTGGCGGCGCGCGTGCTGATCGAGAACAGCGGCGTGGAGGCCCCGCGCTACCTCCTGAGCGTGGAGGCGAGCCCCTGCGCCGCCCCCGCCCCCTGCGAGGCGCCGGCGGGCGGCGCGGAGCCCCCGGCGGGCGGCGCGGAGGCGGGTGTGGCGGCGGGCGCGGAGGCGGGTGTGGCGGCGGGCGCGGCGGCGGGTGTGGCGGCGGGCGCGGAGGCGGGCGCGGAGGCGGGCGCCGAGGCGGGCGCCGAGGCGGGCGCGGAGGCGGGTGTGGCGGCGGGCGCCGAGGCGGGCGCGGAGGCGGGCGCGCAGGGCGGCGCGGGGGCGGGCGCGCAGGGCGGCGGCGCGGGCGGCGCGCCCCCCGTGCTCGACGGCGACGGCGACGGGCAGCCCCCCAGCGCGGGCGACTGCGACGACGGCGACCCGCTCGTCTATCGCGGCGCGCCCGAGGTGCTCGGCGACGGCGTGGACCAAGACTGCGACGGCGCCGACCTCGCCCCGCGGCGCGTCTTTGACGTGCCGGGCGAGCACCTCGTCACGCTGCCGCCCGAGGCGACCGCCCTCACCGTGCGCCTCTGGGGCGCCGGCGGCGCCGGCGGCGACCAGCTGGGCGCCGCGGGGGGGGGCGGGGCGTTCGTGGAGGCCACCCTCCCCGCGCCCCCCGGGGGCGGCGCGCTCGTGGTGTGGGTGGGGGAGGGCGGGCTCAGCGCCGGCGAGGGCGGCGGCGGCAGCTTTGTGCGGTGGGCGCCCGCCAGCGACGTCGCCGGCCTCCTCGCGGCGGCGGCGGGCGGCGGCGGCGGGGCGTCGGACGGCGACTCGGGCAACAGCTGGTCGGGCGGCGCCGGCGGCGCGGGCGGCTGGCGGCAGGGGCAGGCGGGCGGCGACCTCGGCGCGCACCAGCGGGGGCAGACCTACAGCTACTGCACCCTCGCCACCGGCGGCGGCGGCGGCGGGCAGGGGGGCGGCGGGGCGGGGGGGCTCCGGCTGGGCACCGCCAACGGCTGCGAGGGGGCGAGCGCCGTGGGCCCCGCCGGCGGCGCGCGCTACTCCGCTGGCGTCTTTGAGGGCTTCACCTGCGTGGAGGAGCCCCCCGCCGAGCCCTGGCGCCGGCGGCGCGCGCAGGCCAACGGCGGCGGGGGCGCGGGGGGGGGCGGCTATTTCGGCGGCGGCAGCGGCGGCTTCATCTGGACCTACTGCGGCGCGGGGGGGGGCGGCGGCTCGTCGTGGGTCGCCCCGCTCGCCGCCTCCACCGCCTACGAGTCG
>VGTA01000257.1 GCA_016874875.1 Deltaproteobacteria bacterium
CGGCGCCGAGTACGACCTGCTGGCGCGCGTGGGCGAGGAGGTGAGCGCCCCCTGCGCCGACGCGGGCGACTGCGCCGACGGCTACGAGTGCCTCAGCAGCCTCGACGGGCTGTACTTGAGCGTGGGCGCCTGCTCCCGCGCCTGCGATTCGTCGTTTGAGTGCGGCGGCGACCGGCGCGAGTGCGTGTCGGACCTGTCGAGCGGCGCGGCGGGCAGCTGCCTCCAGGCGTGCCAGAGTCCCTTTGACTGCCGTGACGGCTTCTCGTGCGCCCCGCGGGCGGGGGTGGGGGGCTTTGAGGTGGACGTGTGCGTGCCGCGGTGAGGGGGGGCGCGGCGCGCGGGGCGCTCCTCTGTGGGGCGCTCCTCTGTGGGGCGCTCCTCTGTGGGGCGCTCCTCTGTGGGGCGCCCCTCCCGGCCGCCGCCGCCCCCGCCGCCGCCCCCCAGATTCGCCCCGGCGCCCTCGTGGGCAAGAAGGCGCTCGACGCGCGCCACGAGCGCCTCACGCGCGACCTGCCTAAGCGCGAGCTCACCGCCGTCCTCGACGGCCTCGCGGGGCTCCTCGCGCGCGACCTCGCGGCGCGCCCCACGCACGCGGTGAGCCCGCTGGCGGTGCGCGGGGTGGAGGCGCGCGCGCCGCTCGCGCCGGAGCTGGCGGACTGGCTCGAGCTCCGAATCGAGGCGCTGGTGCATCAGTCGTCGGGGCACCAGCTCGCCCGCTGCGTGCCGTGCCGCGCGCAGCGGACGTCGCTCGACGAGGGCGGGTGGGTCTTTCGGCAGGGCCTGAGCGCGCCGCGCGAGCTGGCGGCGGCGGCGCGGGCGAGCGGGGCGCGGGCGCTGCTCGACCTGAGCGTGGGCTGGAGCGTTGAGCTCAACCGCGTCCACCTGCGCGCCCGCCTCCTCGACGGGGTCACGGGGGAGGAGACCTGGGCGCAGGACTACCACTCCGACGCCGACGCCGCCCCCGCCCGCGCCCGCGCCCCCGGCGCCGCCGCAACGCAGGAGCTCACCTCGGAGGGGCGCTACGAGGCGCGCGCGGAGGCGCTGCGGGTGCAGCGCTTTGATGGTCATTTCGGCGGGGGCGTGGGGTGGGGGCTCCACCCCACCGAGGGGCCCGCCGCCTCCGTCTCCGCCCCCGAGCTGCACGCCGCCTACAGCGAGCGCTTTGGGGAGGGCGAGCGCCTCCGCTACGCCGGGCGCCTAGAGCTCGCCGTGAGCACGGGCGGCACGCACGTGGGCGTGAAGCTCGGCGGGGAGCTCCTGTGGCTCTCTTCGCAGAGCGCCCCCCGCCCCGGCGCCTCGCCGCACGCGGGGCTCTGGCTCGGGGGCGGGGGCGCGCTCGCTTATGTGTTCGCGCGCCAGGGCGTGGACCTCCACGTCGCGGCGGAGTGGGTGAGCGGGCTGGGGCTGGGGGCGCGCCTGAGCGCGGGGTATGTGCTCGGGTTTGGGGAGGCGCCCGACGAGCCCAGGGTGATCGGGGGGGTGACCGCGACGCTGGCGGCGGTGTTTTATCTCTGAGGGGGGCCCCGGGGCGCGCGCGAGCGCGCCAGCGAGCCCCGCGAGAGGGTGAGTAGAGTTTCGCTTCTGGGCGCCCTGCGCTATAACCCTCGCGTGCCTTCACCCGGAGCTAGCCCTTATGCCCCACACCTCGCCCGCCCCCTACGCGCTCGCCCACCCCGACACCTTTGCGCAGCGCCACATCGGCCCCCGCGCCGCAGACGTGGAGGCGATGCTCTCCACCCTCGGCTATGACTCCCTCGACGCCCTCGCCGACGCCGTGGTCCCCGATTCGATTCGCCTGCGCCGCCCCCTCGCCCTCGAGGGGCTCCCGCGCGCCCTCTCGGAGCCTGAGGCGCTGGCACACCTGCGCGCCCTCGGGTCTCAGAACACCGTCGTCCGGAGCCTGATCGGGCTCGGCTACTACGGCACGCACACGCCCAACCCCGTGCTCCGCAACATCCTAGAGAATCCGGGCTGGTACACGCAGTACACGCCCTACCAGGCCGAGATCGCGCAGGGGCGCCTCGAGGCGCTCGTGAACTTCCAGACGATGGTCTGTGAGCTCACGGGGCTCCCCCTCGCCAACTCGTCGCTGCTCGACGAGGGCACCGCCGCGGCGGAGGCGATGGCGATGGCGTGGGCGATCGGGCGCCAGCGGGGGCGCGCGCTGCTCGTGGACGCGGCGTGTCACCCGCAGACCATCGCCGTCCTCGCCACCCGCGCCGAGCCGCTGGGGCTCACGGTGCTCGTGCAGCCCCGCGCGGCGCTCGACCTCGACCACGAGGGGGCGTTCGGCGTGGTGGTGCAGTACCCCGACACCTTCGGGGCCGTGGAGGAGGACCTCGCGGGGCTGGCGGCGCGGGCGCATGAGCGCAAGCTGCAGGTGATCGTGTGCGCGGACCTGCTCGCCCTCACGCTCCTCACGCCCCCCGGCGAGCTCGGGGCGGACGTGGTGGTGGGGAGCGCGCAGCGGTTCGGGGTGCCCATGGGCGCGGGCGGCCCCCACGCGGCGTTCCTCACCACGCGCGAGGAGCACAAGCGCGTGATGCCCGGGCGCATCATCGGCCTCTCCGTGGACGCGCAGGGCAAGCCCGCGTACCGCCTCGCGCTGCAGACGCGCGAGCAGCACATCCGCCGCGACAAGGCCACGAGCAACATCTGCACCGCGCAGGTGCTGCTGGCGGTGATGGCGAGCATGTACGCGGTGTACCACGGGCCCGAGGGCCTCCGCGCCATCGCCCGCCGCGTCAAGCGCCTCACGGACGGGCTCGCCGCCTCCCTCGAGGCCGCCGGGGTGCCCGTGAGCGCCGGGCCGCGGTTTGACACGCTGGTGGCGCACGTGAGCGACCCGGCGGCCGCCGTGGCGCGCGCCCTCGACGCCGGCGTCAACCTCCGCCTCCTGCCCACGGGCGTGGGGGTGTCGGTGGACGAGACGTGCGACGTGGAGGTCCTGCGCGCCGTCCTCGCCGCCCTCGCCGGCGCTGACGCCGACGGGGTGGACCTCGCGGCGCGCTGCGCGGCGGAGTCGGGGGAGTTCGCCGGCGCCCTGCGCCGCCAGAGCGCCTTCCTCACGCACCCCACCTTCAGCCTCTACCACAGCGAGCACGAGCTGCTGCGCTATATGCACCGCCTGCAGGCCAAGGACCTGTCGCTGGCGCACTCGATGATTCCGCTCGGGTCGTGCACCATGAAGCTCAACGCCACCGTCGAGATGATTCCGGTGACGTGGCCCGAGTTCGCCCACATCCACCCGTTCGCGCCGGCGGCGCAGCAGCGCGGCTACGAGGCGCTGGCGGCGCGCCTGGAGTCGTGGCTGTCGGAGGTGACGGGGTTCGCGGGGGTGTCGCTGCAGCCCAACGCGGGCTCGCAGGGGGAGTACGCGGGGCTGCTCGTGATCCGCGCGCACCACAAGCGCCGCGGGGAGGGGCACCGCGACGTGTGCCTGATTCCCACCTCCGCCCACGGCACCAACCCGGCGAGCGCGGTGATGGCGGGCATGCGGGTGGTGGGGGTGCGGTGCGGCGAGGACGGCGACATCGACCTCGCGGACCTCGAGGCGCGCGTGGAGGAGCACCGCGCGCAGCTCGCCGCGCTGATGATCACCTACCCCTCCACCCACGGGGTGTTTGAGGAGGGGGTGGCGCGCGCCTGCGCCCTCGTGCACGCCGCGGGCGGGCAGGTGTACATGGACGGCGCCAACATGAACGCGCAGGTGGCGCTCTGCCGCCCAGGCGACATCGGCGCCGACGTGTGCCACCTCAACCTCCACAAGACCTTCTGCATCCCCCACGGCGGCGGCGGGCCCGGGGTGGGGCCGATCGGGGTGGCGTCGCACCTCGTGGACCTCCTCCCCTCCCACCCCCTCCGCCCCGTGGGCGGCGAGGCGCGCGGCGGGACGCACGCCATCGGGCCGGTGTCGGCGGCGCCCTACGGCAGCGCCGCGATTCTGCCCATCTCCTACACCTACATCGCCCTGATGGGCGCCGAGGGGCTCAAGGCGGCGACGCAGGTGGCGATCCTCAACGCCAACTATATGGCCAAGCGCCTCTCGGCGCGCTACGGCGTCCTCTACACGGGGGCGCACGGGCTGGTGGCGCACGAGTTCATCCTCGACTGCCGCGCCTTTAAGGACGAGGCGGGCGTGGGGGTGGACGACATCGCCAAGCGCCTGATGGACTACGGCTTCCACGCGCCCACGATGTCGTGGCCGGTGGGCGGGACGCTGATGGTGGAGCCCACGGAGAGCGAGTCCAAGGAGGAGCTCGACCGCTTCTGCGAGGCGATGGAGGGGATCCACGCTGAGATCCTCGATGTCCTCGAGGGGCGCGCCGACCGCGAGGACAACGCCCTCCGCAACGCCCCGCACACGGCGGAGGTGGTGTGCGCCGACGAGTGGGCGCACAAGTACACCCGCCAGCAGGCCGCCTACCCCCTCCCCTGGCTCCGCCGCCGCAAGTTCTGGCCGTCGGTGGGGCGCGTGGACAACGCCTACGGCGACCGCAACCTCGTGTGCCTCTGTCCGCCGGTGGAGAGCTACTGAGGTGAGGGGGGGGCGCTGGGCGCGCCCCTGGGCGCTGCGCGGCGCGCCGCCGCTGTCGCCGCCGGCGTGGCGGTAGCTGCCTCACCGAGCACGCGCTGCAGGCGCGGTCGGCGCTGGAGATGTTTCTGCTGTCGCTGGCGCTCGGCGACCGCATCCGCGCCCTGCAGGAGGCGGCGCGCCGCCTCCTAGAGTCGCAGGGCGCGCACAACCTGTCGCTGGCGCGCGACCTGCACGACACGGTGGGGCACACGTTCGCGCTGATTCGGCGCGCCGCCGAGGAGCTGTCGGATGAGCGCGCGCGCCCAGAGGCGCGCCTCGCCATCGCCGCCCTCGCCGAGGAGGGCGCCGCCGAGAGTCGCGAGATCGCGCACGGGCTCTACCCGCAGCGCCTGCTCGACGCGGGCCTAGAGGGTGCCCTCCAGGCGGCGGCGGACCTAACGACGCGCAGCGGGCTGCCCGTGGCGCTGTCGCTGCCCCCCGCCCCCCTCTCCGCCCTCCTCACCCCCGCCGCCCGCCTCACGGCGCTGCGCGTGGCGGAGGAGGCGCTGCAGAACGCCCTGCGC
This sequence comes from Deltaproteobacteria bacterium, assembly GCA_016874875.1. Classification (GTDB taxonomy): domain Bacteria; phylum Myxococcota_A; class Bradymonadia; order UBA7976; family VGTA01; genus VGTA01. Next base: position 5,101 of record VGTA01000257.1, read on the forward strand.
CACTCGGGGGCGTCGCGGCTGTGGCTGCGCTTGGGGGCGGGGGCGGGGGGGGTGACGCTGGAGGTGGAGGACGACGGGCGCGGGTTTGGGGCTGGGGGGGCGGCGGCGCGCGAGGGGCTGGGCACGCGCACGATGCGCGACCGCGCCCTGCAGGCCCACGGCGCCCTCTCGCTCTCCCGCGGCGCGGCGGGGGGGGCGCTGGTGCGGCTGGTGTTGCCGGGGGCGGGGGCGGGGGTGGGGCTTGAGGGGGAGGGGGAGGAGGAGGGGGCGGAGGAGGGGGCGGAGGAGGCGCGCGAGGGGGAGCGCGCTCAAGCCGGGCGCGCGCAAGACGGGCGCGCGCAAGACGGGTGCGCCCCGCCGCCCGATTCGCTATAAGGGAATCTCCACGTCCCCACAGGAGCCCCCCCCATGACCCCGCCCCCCCCCCCCCAGGGCCCCCCCCCCGCGGCGCCCCCGCCCACCCCCCCCCCCCCCCCCCCCCCCCCGCCCCCGCCCCCCCCCCCCCCC
>VGTA01000258.1 GCA_016874875.1 Deltaproteobacteria bacterium
TTCCTCGCCCCCAACCGCTACTCCAACCTCACCTCGTGCGCCGACCCCAACGACTGGTATCGGGCGCGCCCGAGCGGCGGGGGGGCGCGCGTGTTTGTGGGCTACTCCGCCCCGGCGACCGCCCCCACGATGACGGCGCTCGACGCCGCAGGCAACCCCCTCCCCGGCGCCACCTTCTCCGCTGTCCCCGCCAGCAGCACCCCCGGCTGCATGAGCGAGCGCGCCCGCTGCTACAAGGCCTCCCTGCCCGCCCCCCCGGGCGGCGGCGATGTGTACTTTTCGGTGCGCTTTGATGAGGTTGGGGCCAGCTATGATCTCCGTGTCCAGAGCGGCCTCTGACCAGGTCACCCATAAGGTAGATATCCGATGAGCGCAAGCGCCCCGCAGCACACCCCCATCCTCGACCTCGCCGCGCAGCTCGCCGGCTACCGCGACGAGGCCCTCGCCGCCATCACCCGCGTGGTGGACAGCCAGCAGCTGATCCTCGGACCCGAGGTGGACGCGCTCGAGGCGGAGCTCGCCGCCGCCGTGGGGGCGCGGGGGGCCGTGGGGCTCTCCTCGGGCACCGACGCGCTCCTCGTGGCGCTCATGGCGCTCGACGTGGGCCCCGGCGACGAGGTGATCGTGCCGGCGATGAGCTTTTTCGCCACCGCCGGCGCCGTCAGCCGCCTCGGCGCCACCCCCGTCTTTGTGGACATCGACCCGCGCACCTTCAACATGACCGAGGAGGGCGCCCGCGCCGCCCTCACGCCGCGCACCAAGGCCATCATCCCCGTCCACCTGTTTGGGCAGACCGCGGACCTCGGCGCGCTCTATGAGGAGCCCCGCGCGGCGCGCCCGGCGCTCATCGAGGACGCGGCGCAGGCGATCGGTAGCGTCTGGCGCGGGCGCCCCTCGGGCACCCTCGGTGACGTGTGCTGCACGAGCTTCTTCCCCTCCAAGAACCTCGGCTGCTTTGGGGACGGCGGCGCGGTGTACGGCGATGACGTCGCGCTGCTCGACAAGATCCGCGTCCTGCGCATGCACGGCAGCAAGCCCAAGTACCACCACCTGCTCGTGGGCGGCAACTTCCGCCTCGACGCGCTGCAGGCGGCGGTGCTCCGCGTCAAGCTGCCGCTCCTTGAGGGGTGGGCGGCGGCGCGGCGGGCGAACGCGGCGTGGTACGTCGAGCGCCTGCAGGCGCGCGGGCTGGTGGGCCAAGACCTGCGCGGCGAGCGACTCACGCTCCCCCTCACGCTCCCGCACCACACCCACGTCTTTAACCAGTTCGTGCTCCGCACCCCCGCCCGCGACGCCCTCAAGGCCCACCTCGAGCGCGCGGGGATCGGGACCATGATCTACTACCCGAGCCCCCTCCACACGCAGCCCTGCTTCGCGCCGCTCGGCTACCGCGAGGGCGACTTCCCCGAGGCGGAGCGCGCGTGCCGCGAGGTGCTCGCCATCCCCGTGTACCCCGAGCTGACCGAGGCGCAGCGCGAGGGGGTGCTGGCGGCGCTCTGCGGGTTCTTTGAGGGCGAGGGGCGGGCGTGACGCGGCTCATCGGGCCTTTCGCGCAGGCGCTCACCCTGCGCGGGCTGGCGGCGCGCGGCCCCCTGCGCGACGAGGCGCTCGAGGTGATTCCGGAGGCGGGGGTGGCGGTGGGCGGGGGGCGGGTGGTGGCGGTGGGGCCCTGGGCGGCGCTCGCGGCGCGCGCGGCGGCGGCGGGGTGGGCGGTGGAGCGGGTGGAGGAGCAGCCCGCCCTCGCCGGCGCGGGCCCCCTCGTGCTCACCCCGGGGCTCGTGGACGCCCACACGCACCTGTGTTTCGCCGGCGACCGCGCCCGCGACTACGCCCACCGCCTCAGCGGGCTCACCTACCAAGAGATCGCGGCGCGGGGGGGCGGCATCCAAGACACCGCGCGCGCCACGCGCGCGGCGAGCGACGACGAGCTCGCCGCCCTCAACGCCGCGCGCCTCCGCGCCCACCTCGCGCGCGGCGTGACCACGGTGGAGGTCAAGAGCGGCTATGGGCTGAGCGTGGCCCACGAGCTGCGCCAGCTCCGCGTGATCCGCGAGCTCGGGCGGCGCGCGCCGCAGCGCCTCGTCTCCACCTGCCTCGCCGCCCACGTGCCGCCCCCCGAGGCCGCCTCCCCGCGCGACTACCTCGACGAGTGCCTGCGCGACCTCCTGCCGCGGGCGCGCGCCGAGGGGCTGAGCGGGCGCGTGGACGCGTTTATTGAGCCCAAGGCGTTCCCCGTTGACCTCGCGCGCCCCTACCTCGCGGCGGCGCGGGTGATGGGCTTTGAGCTTACGCTGCACGCTGACCAGTTCGAGGCGGGGGGCGCGCGCCTCGCCGCCGAGCTCGGCGCGCGCAGCGCCGACCACCTCGAGGCGTCCACCCGCGCCGACCTCGAGGCGCTGAGCGCCGCCGGCGTGGTGGCGGTGGCGCTCCCGGGGGCGAGTCTGGGGCTCGGCTGCGGCTACGCCCCCGCGCGCCTCGCCCTCGACGTCGGCTGCGCCCTCGCCGTCGCCTCCGACTGGAATCCGGGCTCCGCGCCCATGGGCGACCTGCTCTTGCAGGCGAGCGTCCTCGGCGCCGCCCAGCGCCTGAGCGGCGCCGAGGTGTGGGCGGCGCTCACCACCCGCGCCGCCGCCGCCCTGGGCTTGGAGGGGGTGGGGGCGCTCGACGAGGGCTGGGCGGCGGACCTGGCGGCCTACCCGGCGCGCGACTACCGCGAGGTGCTCTACTACCAGGGCGCCCTGCGCCCCGCCGCGGTGTGGTGCGCGGGGGCGCGCGCCCTCTAGCGCCCCGCCCCCCTAGCGCCCTTCTAGCGCCCCTCTAGCGCCCCCGCCGCCGGCAGGGGCGCCGGGGTCAGCTCGAGGCGCACCTTGCCCTGAATGAGCCCCACCGACAAGAGCAGGTAGAGCGCCACGATCACCTGCGTGCCGCGGTCGCGCAGCACCACGCTCGTGGGCGAGCCCCCCTCCCCGCTCTGGTACACGAGCGCGATGTAGCGGAACACGCCGAGCAGCACCAGCGGGATGGTGAGCAGCAGGCCGTTGGTCTCAAGGCGCGCGCACACCCAAGGGTCGATGGTGTAGAGGGCGTAGCACATGATGGTGGCGGCGGCGGTCACCAAGATGAGCTGGTCGAGGAGCGGCAGGGTGTAGTGGGCGAGGTTGCTGCGGTGCGCTGCCGCCTCCTCGCCGAGACTCGCCCGCTCGTGACGGCGCTTGCAGAGGCCCAAGAAGAGGGCGATGAAGAGCGTGCAGAGCAAGAGCCAGGGGCTCAGGCGCACGCCGATGGCGAACGCCCCCACGCTCACGCGCAGGATGAAGCCGATGGCGATAAAGAAGACGTCGATCAAGAAGAGGTGCTTGAGCCCGAGGGAGTAGAGCACGTTCATGAGCACGTAGCACGAGAGCGCCCAGGCGGTGGCGGCGTTGAGGGTGGCGGCGAGGGCGAGCGCCCCCGCCGCGCAGAGCGCCGAGAGGAGCAGCGCCGTGGGGCGCCGCACCCGCCCGCTGGCGATGGGGCGCAGGCGCTTCTTGGGGTGCGCCTGGTCCCGCGCGTAGTCCATCGTGTCGTTGAGCAGGTAGATGGCGCTGGCGCTCACGCTAAAGGCGAGCGCGGCCCACAGCGCCGCCGTGATCGCCGCGGGGTGCGTGAGCAGCCCCGAGAAGACGAGGGGCGCGAGGACAAAGGCGTTCTTGACCCACTGGTGGGGGCGGAGCGCCTGCACGTGCGCCCCGATCTGCTGAATCATCTGCTCCTGCTCTCTGCCCCTGCGGGGCCCGCGCGGGCGCCTGCGCGCCGTGTGGGGGGGCGGGCGCGCGGGCGTCGGCGTGGTGGGGTTTAGGGTGGATTTAGGTTGGATTTAGGGTGGTTTTAGGGTGGTTTTAGGGTGGATTTTAGCGTGTTTTGGGCGGGTGGCGCGTGATTTTTTAAGCCGACGCGTTTTTTTCCTTGACGCGCCGCGCCCCCCCCGCTACAAACATCCCCAACGACGGGCGATTAACTCAGCGGTAGAGTGCTACCTTCACACGGTAGAAGTCACTGGTTCAAATCCAGTATCGCCCACTAAACCAACCCGCGGGTTGGTTTTTTTTTGCCCGCGGGTGGACAGGAGCCCCCATATGAGCACCCTCAAAGAGCAGCTCGCCAAGCTGACCTTCACAGGCCGCTTCCCCCCGCAAGAGTCATCGCCCGCGCCCCGCGAGCAGCAGCCCCGCGAGCAGCAGCCCCGCGAGCAGCAGCCCCGCGACGGGCGCCCCCCTCGCGGCGCCCGCCCCGCGCACGCCCCCGCGCACGCCCCCGCCCGCACCATCGACGAGCTCTTTGAGCGCGCGCGCCTGCCGCTGCCGCCCGCGGGTCCCAAGCGCTTCTACTTCGTCGTGGGCGACATCGTCGAGTTCATCGACATGGACGCGCAGAGCTACGAGGTGTTCAGCGCCGGGGAGCTCGGCGTGGTGATCGACCCGCAGGGGCGCCCCTGCGTGCTCAACCGCTACGCGCTCGACGAGCTCCGCGCCCTCACCCGCCGCTGAGCCGCGCCGCGCCCCCCCGCGCCCCTCACCCCCCGCGCTCAGCGCACGCCGCTCGCGCGCAGCGCGTGGTTGAGCGACACCACCGCCCGCGCCGTCACCAGGAGCGGGTTGCCCTCCCAGTACTTGCGGTCCTCGTTCACCCACGCCCCGTCCGCGCGCTGCAGATAGATGAGCTTGGAGGCGAGGTCCGCCGCCCAGCGGCGCGGCGCGTCCGCGCCGGGCACGAGGGGCTCGCCGAAGGCCTCGAGGGCGCTCGCCGCCGTCTGAAGGTAGTAGTAGTAGGCGGTGGTGCCCTTCTTGGGGTGCGTGTTGAAGTCGTAGTTGCTCTGAATCCACGCCCACGCCGCCTTGACGCGCGCGTCGTCGCGGTTGGAGGGCTTGGTGAAGATGAGGCTCTTGAGCCCCGCGAAGGTCATCGCCCCGTAGCTGGCGTTGCCCTCCGCGGTGGTCGCCGCCGGCTCGTAGGCGAAGCCGCCGTCGTTGGTGGCGAGGGGGCGGGGGAGCTCGTCGCGCTCCTGGTCCTCGGTGTAGTTCTGGCAGCGCTTCACGAACAGCTCCGCCTTGGCCCACACGTCGCTGTTGGGGTCAAAGTCGGTGCGCTTGAGGCCCTCGAGCGCGTATTGCAGATTCGACAGGTCGGGGCGCTCATCGCCGCCGTAGCCGATGCCGCCGTAGAACTTGTCCTTGCGCGCGTAGTGGTGGTCCTCGTCGGTCTGAAAGTTGACCAAGAAGCGCTGCCCCCCCTCGACCTCCGCCTTAAAGCGCACGGGATCAACGGCGTGAAGCGCCATGATGGCGAGGGCGGTGTTGTAGGTGGGGGTGGCGTCGCCGCTGATGGCGCCGTCGGCGCGTGCCTGCCCGGCGAGCCAGGTGGCGGCGCGGGAGATGAAGGGGCCGTCGTCCATGCGATAGGCGCGGTAGCTCTCGGCCATCGCCAAGAGCGCCATGGCCGTGAGCCCCACGTGCTGCCCATAGGACCCGTCGTCGGCGCTCTGCTGGCCGCGCAGGAAGTGCACGCCGCGGTCCACCGCCTTCTTGGCGCTCTCCACGAGCTCGGGGCTCAGGGGGGAGGCGGGGGC
>VGTA01000259.1 GCA_016874875.1 Deltaproteobacteria bacterium
GGGCGCGGGCGCGGGCTCGGGCTCAGGGGCGGGCGCGGGCTCGGGGGCGGGCTCCTCGGCGGGGGCGGGCGCGGGCTCGGGGGCGGGCTCCTCGGCGGGATCGGGGACGGCGGGCTTGACGCTGGCGCCGAGCACCTCCACGCCGTCCACGTCCTGCGGGAGCGGGGGGCGCTGCTCTTGGCGCTTGAGCTCGTCGAGGAGGGCGCGCTCCTGCTCGGCGGCGCGAATCGACTGGTGGATCGCCTCGAGGAGGCCGTGCTTCTTGCCGTAGTCGAGGCCCATCTTGATGTCGCCGCCGTCCTTCTGGAAGCGCGCCACGAACTCGCGGTGCTCCTCGAGCTTGCGGCGGAAGATGGCGCGGAAGTCGTCGGGCCCCTCGATCACGTGGGGCGTGAGCAGGAGCAGCAGGTTGCGGCGCTCGCGGTCGCCCTTGGTGTTGCGGAAGAAGTAGCCGATCACGGGAATCTCGCCGAGCCAGGGGATCGTGCTGTTGTTGTTGATCTGGCGGGTCTTCTGCAGGCCGCCGATCACCACCGTGTTCTGGTCCTTCACCACCACCGTGCTCTTGATGCTGCGCTTGGAGGTGGTGGGGCCCACCTGCGGGTCAATGCTCTCGATCTCCTCGATCACCTGGTCGATCTCGAGGGTCACGAAGTTAGCGGCGTTGATGCGGGGGGTGATCTTGAGGGTGAGCGCCACGTCCTGGCGCTGCACGTTGACGGTGGGGAAGAAGCCGCCGAGCCCGCCGAGCCCGCCGAGGGCGCCCGCCCCGCCGGCGCGGCCCGCCATGCCCGCCAGCCCGCCGAGCCCGCCCATGCCGCCGGCGAAGCCCGACACGAACGGCACGTTGGAGCCCACCACGATCTCCGCCTCCTCGTTGTCGGTGGTGAGGATGTGCGGCGTTGACATGATGTTCACGTCATCGCTCTTGGAGAGGGCGCGCAGGATGGCGCCGAACGACGGCAGGTCCACGCCCGCGATCTCCACGCCGCTGGCGGGGCCCTGCGTGGCCACCGCGAGGCCCGTGAGGGTGGCGGCGCTGCTCAGGTCAAAGGACTTGGTGGAGCCGGGCTGGTTGCTAAAGATGAGCGGCACCGACTCCCCCGACACCGTCCCCTGCGCCGCGCCGTGGAGCGAGAGCCCAAAGTCGCGCTGGTTGCGAATCGACACCTCCATCACCAGCGCCTCGATGAACACCTGGCGGCGAGGGCGGTCGAGGATGTCGATCACCTTCTTGAGCGCCAAGTAGTCCTTAAAGCTCGCCGTGATCACCAGAGAGTTCGTGTCCTCGTCGGCGGTCACCGACACATCCCCCTCAAAGAGCGCCGCCGAGTTGGAGCCCGCCGCCCCCCCCACCGCCGGCTTGGCGCGCCCCGCCGCCGCCGCCCCCCCGGGCTTGGCGCGCCCGCTGGCGTTGCCGCCGCGACTCTTCTGCTCTTGGCTGAGGCCGCTCAGCACGCTCGACAAGTCCGCCGCCTTGGCGTGGTTGAGCTGGTGGATGTGCACCTGCCCGTCGCCCTCCACCGGGATATCGAGCTTGGCGATCAGGGTCTTCACCTTGGCGTAGCTGCGGGCGTTGGACTTGATCAGCAGGCGGTTGGTGCGCTCATCGGCGATCACCTTGCTCACGCGCGCGTCGAGCTCCGACTCGCCGACGCTGCTGGTGTCGGCGGCGCCCTGCGCCTTGGGGGGGGTGACGCCCTTGACGGGCTTAGGGGGCACCGGGCGCGCGGTGGACGGCTGCGTGGCGCGCCCGCCCGCCTTGTCGTCCACCTCAAACACCTCCTGAATCTTCTGCGCGATATCGGCCGCCTCCGCGTGCAGGACCTGATAGGTCCACAGCTGCTCCTCACCGCCGGGGACGTCGAGGTCCTTGATCAGCGCGAGGAGCTTGCGGAGGTTGCTCGCCAGCTCGGTGATGATCATGGAGTTGTTGGGCTGATAGATGATGATCTGCGCGTTGGGGCTGGCGAGCTTGGTGATGATGTCGTTGATCTCTTGCGCGTCCACGTACTTGAGCTGCACGATCTGCGTGACCATGCGGTCCTCCACGGGGGGCTTCTCGGAGGGGTCCTGGAAGGGGTCCGAGGAGCGCGCGTAGTCCTTGATCTCGATGATGCGCCAGAACTTGCCCTGCTGAGAGATCGTCAGGCCGTTGGCCTCGAGGGCGGTCAAGAAGGCCTTGTAGGCCTCATCGGCGCTCACGGGCACGGGGGAGTAGATGGTGATCTTCTTGCCCTTGAGGGGGTTCGCGAGGATGATGTTGCGCATCTTGATGCAGGCGATGAGCTTCACCACCGACTCGAGCTCCTCGTCATAGATGTCGAGGCGGAAGCGCGCGTTCGCCCGCGGCTGCACGGCGCCGCAGTTCTTCACGTAGTCCTCGCTGAGCTTCTCCTCCTCGGCGGTGGGGGCCTTGGCGCCGGCGCGCCAGCGCTCGTCGCCCTCAGCGCCCTGACCGGCGCCCTGACCGGCGCCCTTATCGGCGCCCTGACCGGCGCCCTGACCCGCGCCCTTACCGGCGCCCTGACCGGCGCCGCCCTTGGGGGCGCCGAGGGCGCCCACCTCCTCCGCCGTCGCCGGGCGCGCCGTCGCCTTCCCTGGCGCCGAGGCGCCTCGGCGCTCGCGCAGGCGCTTGAGCGCCTCGGCGCGCTCCTGCGCGGAGGCCTGGTCCACGAGTCTGCTCTTGAGCGCGGGGCCGATCTGCGGCAGGGCGCGCGGCAAGAGCGGCAGCGCGCCGAGGTCCACGGCGGGCTTCTCTTGGCCGTAGGCGACCCCCACCGCGGGGGCGCCCGCCGAGCGGGCGCTCGAGGGGGCCGAGGGGGTCACGCACAGGCCGAGCAGCGAGAGGGCGGTGAGGGCGAAGGAGCGCAGCGCGCGCCCTCGCGAGGCGAGGCTCCCCCCGCGGGGGCGGCTCAGGCGGGTGGTCGTCATAGGTCCTCTGTGGGGGGCGGCGCGGTGAATCATCGGATGTTGTACTCAAAGGTGGACGGCTTGCCGAGGCGCTCGATGTCGAGGGCGAGGTTGTTGCTCGTCTTGAGCTTGTCGAACAGCGAGAGGGCCTTGTTGATGGAGGTGAGCTCCTCGCCCCCCACCGACTTGAGCACGTCGCCCGACTTGAGCCCGAGGTGACGGAAGATCGAGTTGGAGCGAATCCCCACCACCTTGAATCCGGCGGGCTTGCCTTGGCTGTAGTGTGGAATCACGCGCGCCTGGCGGATGATGTTGTCGAGGTCGGCGAGCTGCTCATCGAGCATCGCGCGGTCCACCTCGTAGCGGCCGGGGGAGATCTCCTTGATTCCCTCCTTGAGCTTCTCGTCGCCCCCGCCCGCCATCGCCTTGGGCGTGGGCGACGAGTACGCCGGGGGGGGCAGGGGGCGCGCCGGGGAGCGCTGGCCGAGGCTGAGGCACTTAAAGGAGCCGCGCTCGTTGAGCACCACGCGCCCGCCGCCGCCGTTCCACTGGATGCTCGCGATCTGCGCCTCCGCCACCTCGTCGCCCTCGCGGAGGATGCGGTCCTCCGCGCCCACCGTGATCACCGCGTAGGAGGCGGCGCTCGGCTCCGCCACCATGGTGAGCTTGAGGGAGGCGGAGACGCCGCTCGCCTCGCACTCCTCGTAGGGGGCGGGGAGGGCGCTCTTGGGGGTGAGGTCCTCCTCCACGGGCGGCGCCTCCTTGGCGGCGAGCTCCTCGGGGCTGGGCGGGTTGGCGTTAAAGAGGTTGCGCGCCTCGATGGCGCTCGCCCACGCCTTGCGCTGCGCCTTGGCGGCGCGCGGGCGCTGCTGGGCGGCGGGCTGCGGCGTGAGCGCCTTGATGCGCTGCGCCGCGGCGTCGAGGGCGACCTGGTTGACGACCTCCGCCGTGAAGAACGCCACGAGGGAGATCATCGCGAGCTTGAAGGCCCACAGATATTTTTTCACATGTGCGTCCATGGCGCTGAGCTCCTCGCGGGGCGGAGAGGGCAGAGGGCGGGGGTCTACCCTCTGCAACTAAGGACGCGCGCGAGAAGCGTCAACTGACAAAATGTCACAGCGTCGCCCTCTCTCGCGCTCACGGCGACGGCTCCTCGGCGAGCTTGCGGTAGATGGTCCGCGCCGTGATGCCGAGCATCTGCGCCGCGCGGCGCTTGTCGTTGCCCACGAACGCGAGGGCGCGGTGGATGAGGCGGCGCTCCACCTCGTGGAGGGGCGTGCCGAGCGGGACACAGAAGAGGTCCTTGAGGCGCTGCGGCGTCGCCAGCGCCTCCTCGAGGCGCGCGAGCTCCCCGAGGCCGCCGTCGAGGGCGAGGTCCGCGGCGTCCACGGCGGCGCCTCGGCAGAGAGTCGCCGCGCGCTCCACCACGCTCTCTAGCTCGCGCACGTTGCCGGGCCACGGGTGGCGCATCAAGAGGAGGAGCGCCTCGGGAGAGAAGCCCTTGAGAGGGCGCCCGAGGCGCCGGGCGGCGCGCTGCAGGGCGGCCTCGGCGAGCAGCGGGATGTCGTCGAGGCGGCTGCGCAGCGGGGGCACGGAGATGGGGAACACCGAGAGGCGATAGTAGAGGTCCGCGCGCAGCTCGCCCGCCTCGAGGGCGGTGGAGGGCTCCTCGCCGCAGGTGGCGATGAGGCGGCAGCTGACGCGCACCCCCGCGTCCGCCCCGTCGCCGGTGTCGAGGAGGCCCGTCTCCATAAAGCGCAGGAGGCGCCCCTGGAGCGGGAGCGGCAGGGCGAGCAGGTCGGAGAGCACGAGGGTGCCGCCATGCGCGCGGCGCGCGAGGCCGCCCTCCGCCGGGCGCCCCCCCTCGGCGCGCCGCCCAAAGAGCTCCTCCTCGAGCTGGTCATCGGGAATCGCGGCGCAGCTGATGCGGACGAGGGGGCCGGCGGCGCGCTCAGAGCGGGCGTGGATGAGGCGCGCGAGGGTGAACTTGCCCACCCCCGGCTCGCCGGTGAGGAGGACGGGCGCGTGGGAGGCGGCGGCCTGCGCGGCGACCTCGAGGGCGTTGCGCAGGGCGGCGGAGTGCCCGATGAGGGCGTCGCCCTGCAGGGCGCCGCGCACCTCGGCGAGCTGCGCCTTGAGGGCCAGGTTCTCGGCGATGAGGTCCGCGCGCTCAAGGGCGCGCCGCACCGCCTTCTCGATCTCCGCGCGCCGCAGCGGCTTGACCACAAAGTCGTAGGCCCCCAGGCGCATCGCCTCCACGGCGCGCTCGATGGTGCCAAAGGCCGTCATCATGACGATCTCGATGTTGGGCTGGCGCGCCTTGAGCTCGGTGATGAGCGTCATGCCGTCGAGGTCGGGGAGCATGAGGTCGGTGAGGGCGACCATGAAGGGGCCCTGCCGCTCTAGGAGCTCGAGGGCGCCGCGGGCGGTGGGGGCGGCGACGACTCGGAGGTTGAGGCGGTCAAAGATCTTAACGAGGCTGGCGAGGTGCGCCACGTCGTCCTCGATGATGAGGAGGTTGGGCGCGGGGCTGTGAGTGGGGCTGGGGGCGGGGCTGTGAGCGGGGCTGTGAGCGGGGCTGTGAGCGGCGGGTGGGGCGGAGGGCATGGGGGACTCTCGGGGCTCAGGAGGGAGGCGCGGAGCGGGTGGGCTTGGTCAAGCGGCGCGCGGGCGT
>VGTA01000260.1 GCA_016874875.1 Deltaproteobacteria bacterium
CGAGGAGCTCCACGCCGCCTGGTTCGACGACGCCCGCGTCCGCGCGCTCTCGCTCACCCTCCCGCCGGAGTCGCTCGCCGCCCTCGCCGTCAGCCCGCGCGAGTGGGTGGAGGGCGCCCTCACCGACGAGGACGCCGGCGTCACCCTCGCGCGCGTGGGGGTGCGCCTCAAGGGGCAGCTCGGCTCGGCGCGCGACCTGAGCCAGAAGGCGGCGTTCCGCGTCGACCTCAACCGCTACGAGCGCGCCCAGCGCCACGCGGGACTCAAGGAGCTCACCCTCAACAACATGGTGCAGGACCCCTCCGCCGTGCGCGAGTACGCCACCTACCTCCTCTTTCGCGAGCTGGGGCTGCCCGCCCCCCGCGTCACCTGGGTGTGGCTGCGCCTCAACGGCGAGGACCTCGGCCTCTACCTGAGCGTGGAGGGCTACGACGACCTCGCCCTCCCGCGCTGGTTCCCGAGCACCGCGCACCTCTACGAGGGCGCCTACGGGCAAGACCTGAGCACCTGGGACGTGCCCGCCTTGGACGTGGACGAGGGCGACGAGGAGGACCGCGGCGACGCGCTCGGGCTGGCGGCGTTCATCGAGTCGCTGCCCCTCGAGGAGGTCTACGCCCGCACCGCCCGCCGGGTGGACTGGGAGCAGGTGGCGGCCTTTATGGCGGCGGAGGTGTGGGTGGGGCACTGGGACGGCTACGCGCCCACCCGCAACAACTACTACCTCCACTTTGACGACGACGGCGTGCTGTCGCTGCTCCCCTGGGGCGCCGACCAGGCGCTGGCCTACCCCTGGGCCCCCTACGCCGGCGACGCGCTCCTCTTCCGCGCCTGCCTCCTGAGCGCCGAGTGCGAGGGACGGTACTGGCGGGCGCTAGCGCGCGCCGGGGAGGTGGCCGCGCGCCTCGACCTCGCGGGGCTCCTCACCGCGCGCGCCGCGGCGCTCCGCCCCTACGTGGAGCGCGAGCCGCGGCGCGAGTTTGGAATCGAGGCGCACGACGCTGTGGTGGCGGAGGCCGCCGCCTTTGTGCGCGGGCGCGCCGACGCCCTCGCCCCCGAGCTCGCCTGCGTCCTCGGATCCGCCCCCGACGCCGACGGCGACGGCGTGCGCTGCGGGCGCGACTGCCTGCCGGGGGACCCGCGCGCCTACCCGGGCGCGCGCGACCTGTGCGGCGACGGCGTCGACCAGGACTGCGACGGCTACGCCGACAACGCCCCCGACTGCCCCGACTGCGTGCCCCTCACGCTCGCGGGGCGCGGCTGGCTCGTGTGCACCACCCCGCGCGCCTTCGCCGACGCCGAGGCCCACTGCCGCGCGCAGGGCGCCCGCCTCGCCGAGCCCCGCACCTACGACGAGGCCGCCGCCCTCGTGAGCGCCGCCCTCGCCCTCCGCCCGCAGTGGTGGTGGTGGGTGGGGCTCAGCGACCAGCGCGAGGAGGGCGCCTTTGAGTGGCTCAGCGGCGACCCCCTCGACCCCGCCCTCGCCGCGCTCCTGTGGGCGCCCGGGGAGCCCAACGACGCCGGGGGCGCGGAGGACTGCGGCCACTTCTTTGACGCCCCCCTGTGGAACGACATCGGCTGCGACGCCGGGCTCGGCGTGCTGTGCGAGCTGCAGGGCCCCTGAGCGGCGCGCCGCGCTCAGCGCAAGAACGGCCCCATGCCCTGACGCGCCAGCTCGTCGGCGCGCTCGTTGCCGGGGTGCCCCGCGTGCCCCTTCACCCAGCGCCACGCCACCTCGTGCGGCGCCCGCGCCGCGTCGAGGCGCACCCAGAGGTCCTTGTTCTTGACAGGCTCCCCCGAGGCGGTGCGCCAGCCCTTCTTGCGCCACCCCACGATCCAAGACTCGATCCCCTGCTGCACATAGGTGCTGTCGGTGTAGAGGGTGACGGCGCAGCGGAACTTGAGCGCCTCGAGGGCCTCGATGGCGGCCAGGAGCTCCATGCGGTTGTTGGTGGTCTGCGGCTCACCGCCGCAGAGCTCGCGCTCATGCGCGCCCGAGCGCAGCAGCGCCCCCCAGCCGCCCGGCCCGGGATTCCCTGAGCAGGCGCCGTCGGTGTAGATGACCACCTGCGCGAGCGCGAGCGGCGGGGTGGCGGGAGGGGGGGCGGCGGAGGAGGGGGACGTGCTCATCGCGCCCTCACTGACCGCGCTCGAGCCAGCGCTGATAGGCCTCCATGGTGTAGTCGCGCCCCAAAAAGCCGCGCACCAGCTCCGCCGCCGGCGCCGCCCCCCCCCGCGCCAGAATCTCCTTGGCGTAGGCGCGCGCCGCGTCGACGTTCAGCAACCCCTCCCGCTCAAAGCGCGTGAACAGGTCCTTGGCGATCACGAGCGACCACTGGTAGGTGTAGTACATGGAGCTGTAGCCCATCAGGTGCCCAAAGTTGGCGTACTCGGCGCCCCCCGCCACGGCGGGGTAGGGGCTGTACTTCTTGTACATCTCCTGGCTGAACTCCTCGAGCTTGAGCGCGCTGGGGTCCTGGTGGTGGAGGAAGAAGCTGTAGGAGGCGTAGAAGATCTGGCGCATCACCGCCACCCCCTTGCCCAGCTCCTCCGCGGCGCGCATGCGCGCCACGAGGTCCTTGGCGATCACCTCCCCCGTCTCCGCGTGCCGCGCGAAGCGACTCAGCGCCCCGTGGTCCCACGCCCACTCCTCTAGAATCTGCGAGGGCGCCTCCACGAAGTCCCACTCCACGTTGATGCCCGACAGGCGCACCCAGGGGCTCTCCTGCGCGAGCAGGTGATGAATCAGGTGCCCGAACTCATGGAAGAACGTGGTGACCTCGCTGTGCTCCATCAGCCCCGGGTCGCCCTGCCCCGCGCTCGCCGCGCGGGGCTGCGGGAAGTTACACACCAGCGACGCCACCGGGAGCCCCCCCCCCTTCAGCCCCGTCTGGACGGGGAACATCGCCGCGTGCTTGTACTTGCTCGGGCGGGGGTGCATGTCGAGGAAGAAGCGCCCGACCACGCGCCCGTCGCGCAGCAGCCGGTACGCCTCCACGCCCTCCGCCCACACCGGCTGCCCCGCGTCGCGCTCAAAGGAGAGCCCGAACAGCTCCCCATAGAGCGCAAAGACGCCGTCCTTCACCGCGGCGTAGCCGAAATAGGGGCGCACCTGCTTGGCGTCAAAGCTGCGCTCCTCCTCGCGCAGCTTATGGGTGTAATAGAAGCGATCCCACACCTCCACCGCCCTCGCCGCCGGGTCATCGCGCTGGACGCGCCGGAGGAGCTGCGCGAGCTCGCGGTCTGCGATGGGGCGGGTGATGGCGGTGATCTGCTCAAGGAAGCCGGCGATGGTCTTGGCGTCGCGCACCATCTTGTCCCCGGCGTTGTACTCCGCCCACGTGGGCGCGCCGAGCAGGTTGGCGTACTCGTGGCGCAGCTTGAGGACGCGGGTGAGGAGCTCAGCGTTCTGCGGCATGCCCCGGCTCAAGAAGAGGCGATAGAGGTCCGCGCGGAGGGCGCGGTCCTCGGCGTACTGCTCAAAGGGGAAGAAATCGGGGTAGTCGGTGGAGAGGCGCACGCGCCCGTCGCCCCCCGCCTTGGCCCGCGCCGCCGCCTCCGCCACCTTGGCGGCGACAAAATCCTCCGGGAGGCCCTTGAGGCGCGCGGGGTCATCAACGTAGAGCGTCTTGGTGTCATCGTTGATGTTCTTGAGGTAGTCCTGCGACAGCCGCGTGAGCTCCTCGTTGATCTGCGCGAGGCGCGCGCGCGCCTCATCGGAGAGGTGGACGCCCGCGCGCTTAAAATCGCGCATCACGAGCTCATAGAGGCGTCGGGCGTCGGGGTCCGCCCCCTGCACCTCCTCCGCGCGCACCGCCGAGAACACCTCAAAGAGCCCGCGGTCGAGGGCGAGGTCAGAGGTGAACTTGGAGAGCCGCTGCTCGCACCCCTGCGCCGCCGCCCGCAGCGCCTCATCGGGGTGCACGTTAAAGAGCAGCCCGCTGAGCCCATAGGGGCGATCGAGGCGCGCGCTGATCTTGTTGTGGCCCTTGAGCGCGAGGGTCAGCGTGAGGTCCGCGCGGCGCAGCCCCTTGAGCTGGTCCCGCGCCGCGGCGGCGTCGGCGAGGGCGGCGTCGCAGTCGGCGGTGAGCTGCTCGGGCGTGGCCCACACGGCGAAAGGCTCTAGGGTGAGCGCGGGGGCGGGGGCGGCGAGGGCGCTGAGGGCGCTGAGGGCGCTGAGGGCGCTGAGGGCGCTGAGGGCGCTCAGAGTCTTGAGCGGGTGGGCGTTGGGGCGCGCGGGGCGCATGCGGGGTGCCTCCTTGGGGCTGATGGGGGATGAGCGTGCTAGATGACGAGCGGCGTGATACCCTGTTGCGCGCTATGCCGATTTAAATCTAAATCGTATTGATAGTATAAATATAAAAGCGATCAAGATGGACGACATGAGCACGCCAGGGGCGCTTAGGAGTATGTAGATCCAATCCGTACCCCAATCCTTAAAGAAGCATCGCGGATCGCTAAAAATACAGGAGCTCTTCTCGATCAGCTTGCTGGATTCAAAATTGTTCATTCCAAGCAGCCCAGACAAAATAGAGAACGGGGCGATCGACGCCATCACATAGCTAATAAACGATTCGCGTTTTTTAGTTCGTATCTCCCGCTCCTTCTCGTGCCGCTGCTGATCCTCTCGGTACGCCAGCTCAAGCCGCGCCTCCTCCTCCTTCAGCTCAGCGTCATACACATCATAAAGCAGTTGAATATCCGCCTCAATATCCCGCCGCAGCTCCTTGAGATACAGCGCTGACCTGATCGCCTCATAAGGCCGCTGATAGTCGCTCCTCGAAGAGCAGACCGGGACGTTGACAGAGACGCTACACTCCACCATGTCATCCATGAGCGCCTTCAGCGCTTGACGCCACGCCGTCTTATCAGCCACCGAATCGGAGGGGGCTGGGCGCGCGTGCAACAAGCGCAGCGCGCGGCGATGGAGGGCGTTCATCTCTAGCATCTCAAGCTGACAATGCCAATAGAGCATCAGCCGACGCCGCAAGAACGACGTGCGGTGGTAGCGTTTGTCACGGCTCGCGTCGCTCCCCGCGCACGACCAGTTGAGCGCCACGCCGCCCTCCGCCGCGAACGACTCGAGCTGATTGGTCCTCAGCCACAGGGTTGGGTCCGAGTCGTGCTGTGGGGTCGGGGGCATATAGTCGAGTCCGTAGCCCCGCCGGAGACGCCAGAGGAGCGGCTGTAGGCGCTCTTGGCTCACGCTCAGCGCCTCTTGGATGTGCACCGTTGAGACCACCATGCGCAGCGAGATGACCTGCTGCGCATAAGTGACATTTTGAGCGACCACATCGTCGGTCAAGAGCTCCTCACTCGACAGCAAAAACCGGAGGACGGAGCGGAGATTCAAGCTTTTTTTGTTTTGATAGCCATTGAGCCTCAAGGTGTTGATGGCCTCTACCAAGCGCCGCGTGTCCTCCTCACCGCACTCCGCGGCGGGCATCCTCCACTCCCCTGTGACGGAGATGATGCCAACGGGCCCTGGGCGCGACGAGGTCTCCAAGACGCTCACCGCGGTCACGCTCACAGGAGACCACGCCAGGTCACCCTCAAAGCGCAGCGCGCGCTG
>VGTA01000261.1 GCA_016874875.1 Deltaproteobacteria bacterium
CTTCCTCAGCGCGCGCCGCCCCCCTGCCGCTCTAGAGCGCTCATTCTAGGTCAACGCGACCGTTACCCGCGGGCGAAGAGCGCGTGTAAGGACTTTTTGGCGGAGGCCCAAGCCTGGTCCACCGCCATGATCGTCATTGAGACGAGCGGGGTGAGCTCCTTAGTCTCCATGCGGTAGATCGCCTTGCCCAGCACGATCATTCTGACGGCGGCGCGCTGCTGGGTCAGGTACTCGATCAAGTAAATTGGGAGCTCTGTATCGTAGAGGACGTCGTCGTTGCTGGCCAAGAGGAGAAACTCGGGGGAGGGGGGGACGCGCAGCGCCTCGTAGAACGCCTCGGGGGAGTCGAGGGGCCCTAGCGTCTCATCTAGGCTGACTTGCGCGCGCTCGTGTGCAGCCTGGACGCCGCGAAAGCCGTTAGAAGCCCAGTTGCGGCACGCCGCCTGTATGTAGAGGTGCAGGCGGAACAGGTCGCCTTCCCGGTAGCACTGACGGGCGGCCGTGCTGCTGATCAGCGCGGCGAGGGCGTAGCTGTTGATCATGTCGGCGATGCGGTAGTCGTGGGGGTAGCGCGAGGCGTAGGACGAGACCTTGGCGGCGACTATATAGTAGAACTCCGATTGCGCGCGCTGAGCTTTTTGGCCGAGAGGCTCCGTGTTGTCGTTAGAGGGGGGAAGGTAGGGGAAGAAGTGAGACACGAGGAACTCCAGCGGATTCAGTGAGGGAAGTGGGGGGATAATGAGATTTTCTTTAACATATCAGATAATCAGGCCACAAGTTCCACATTGCGATAAAATAATCATCACGCAGAACATTAGGCTCCCTAACGGTCTAGAGTATTTCGATACGCGTTTGCAAGCTTCATCGTCACGATGTCCTCCCAAATTTAACTCTGGTCCGCGGCGTCGCGCGGGAGGAGGCGAGGGGGAGGGTTGAGCGAGGGGGGGGATGATCGCTATTTTTGATCCTGAACGCTTTGGATCAATCAGGCCACACTTCACATCAACAAATACAGTACAAGCAACACGCACCACCGCACACGTGCCAGCGAGGTCCCTTTGTCAAGCACACTCTTTGAGCAGCGCATCGAGCTCTGGCGACGCCGTCTCCTAGATCACTCAAAACGCAACAAGCTCGTATTCTTTCGATTTGGGACACAGGCGAGCGCCTTGCGCTTTGATTCGCTGCTGCTCGATCGCCTCTTCGCTCAGCTGAGCGACGCCGATCACCCCATCATCCTCTCGCCCATCTCCCCCACGCCCATCTCCCCCACGCCCATCTCCCCCACGCCCATCGCACAGATAGCGCCTCACGCAGCGGGCCTTGAGGGGCTCACCTTAGCTCCGAAAAACACAATCAAAGATCATCTTAAAGTCAATCGCGGGTCAACGTCCCTCTCGCTGACGGCGGCCGTGCCCCTTGAGCGCTTCCAGAAGACCTGCACCGAGCTCTATCGCCAGAGCGAGCGCCTGCTGCAGGAGGGGGGCGAGCGCTGCCTGTATCTCGCGGTGGGCTTCCTTGTCTGGTTTGAGGCGGCAGATAGCTCGAGGGCGATCTCCTCGCCCTTGATCTTGTGGCCTGTGCAGCTCAAGCGCCTCCGGGGAAACAACAGCGCCTCTTTTACGCTCTCCCCTGACGGCGACCTCAAGATCAACGAGACGCTCTCGCAGCGCCTGCTCAACGACTTTGGCGTCGAGATCCCTTATAATATCTTGATGCGTGAGGTGGCAGAGGAGGGCGAGGAGGGGCGGATGGGCGAGGGCGAGGGCGAGGGCGAGGGCGAGGGCGAGGGCGAGGGCGAGGGTGACAAAGAGGACGAGGGGCTCTCACAGCGCGTGGAGCGCTTCTTTGAGGTGCTCGGGGCGCGGCTGGCGCGCCACGACGAGCGTGTGGGGCGTGGGGCCTTTGAGCGGTGGAAGGTGGAGCGCGACCTAGGGGCGCTCGCGCTTTTCGATTTTAGGAAGGCGCATATGTGGCGTGACCTCACGCACTTGTCGCGCCTCACGCAGCTCAATGAGGCGCACATCTCCCCTGTCCTGCGCCAGATCTTGAGCGCCGGCGCGGGGGATCCGCCGAGCTGCGCGGTCTATCCCGCCCACCTCCTCGATGCGCCCACGCCGCGCGGCGCCACGCCGCTCTACCCGCTCGTGCCCCTCGACCCGAGCCAGGAGCAGGCTGTGCGCACGGCGCTCTCGGGGGGGAGCTTTGTGCTCCAGGGGCCGCCGGGGACAGGCAAGTCGCAGACGATCGCGCAGCTGATCGCGCAGCTGATCGCGCAGGGGCAGCGCGTGCTGTTCGTATCGGAGAAGCGCGCCGCCCTCGACGTGGTCTACCGCCGCCTGCAGCAGCTCAAGCTCGACGCTTTCTGCCTCCACGCGCACTCCGACAAGGTGAACAAGCGCGAGCTCATCGACGACATCTGGCGCCCCATGCTGCTCAAGGAGGAGCTCCCTGAGGCCCCATCGCCCCCGGAGCAGAGCCCTGCGGAGGGCGCCTTCGCCCAAGCTTACCGCGAGTACCAAGAGCTCAAGCAGACCCTCAACCTCTACGCGGAGCACATGCGAGAGCCCACGCCGTGGGCGGAGGGGGTTGGGCTGCCGTCGACGCTGGGCGAGACGCTCGAGGCGCTCTTGGGCCTGCAGCGCCTACGTGGGCAGGAGGGGGGGGCGGCGGCGCGCGCCCTTGAGGCCCTGCCGCGCTCCTTGACGGACGGCGCGGCGGGCGCGGCGCTGCTCGGGGATCTGCCTGGGCTGTGTGAGCGCTACGCGGAGGTCCGCGAGGAGCTGCCCACGCTAGCGGCGTGCCGCCGCGAGGCCTGGAGTCCCGCTTGGCACGAGGGGCTCCAAGAGCAGATGGAGGCGCTGGCGCGCGCCTCCGCGAGGGCGGCGGAGGCGTGGGGGGCGCTAGGGGAGGTCATCCCCCTCACGCCGGAGGTCGCTGGCCATGTGCTCCGCCTGCTGCGCCGGCCGCCGCCGCCACCACCTCAGCTCCTCGATCGCGCGTGCGCGGGCCTTCTGCGCGCCGAGGAGGTGGAGGGGTGGTGCGCGCGCCTTGATAACCTGCGCGCGATCGAGAAGTCCATCGCCGCCGCGTGGCGCGAGGATGTGTGGCACAACCCCCGCCTGCCCGCTCTGCGCGCCGAGCTGGTGCAGTGGGCGGAGGCGTGGGCGCCGCTGCGCTGGCTGATGTTGCGTTCCACCCGCCGCGCTCTGGCCCCCTTCCTCCTCGCGGGCCCCGCGCCCGCCGCTGCGCTGCGGGATGACCTGATGGCGATCGCGCGGCATGAGGCGCAGGTGGCGGTGCTGCGAGACGTGAGCGGGCGCGCAGGTGAGCTCCTAGGTGGTCTGTGGGCGGGGCCGCAGAGCGAGGCGGCGGCTGTGCGTGAGGGCGTGGCATGCGCCCTCGCTTGGGCGAGTGGGCTCCAGCGGCTCGAGGCGCTAGGTGTGGCTGCGTGGGGGGGGGCTGAGGGGGCGCGGGCCCTCTGGGGGCGCTGGCCGCCCGGGGTGACCCGCGAGGCCCTGTGTGCCGCGCTGGGGGGCTGGCGCGAGATGATAGACGGAGCCGTCGCGCTGGGGGCGCTCGCCCTCACGGAGGGGCAGCGCGAGGTCACGGCGGAGCAGTGGGGGGAGCGCGCGCGCCGCTGGGGCGCACTCCTCAGCGCGCGCCGCGGGCTGCTGCCGCGCTACATCGACCTCAGCGAGTCGCTCAAGCGCCTAGAGGCGCGCGGGGGGCGGGCGCTCGCGGAGGTGGTCCGGGGCGGGGCGCTCTCCCCAGATGAGCTCAGCGCCGCGCTCCGCCTGGTTGTCTTTGAGCGCCACTGGACGGCGGCTTACGCGCAGCACAAAGCGCTGGCGGGCTTTACGGCGGAGGGGCGCGAGCAGCAGATCGCGCGCCTCCGTGCGCTCGACGGCGCGCTCTCGGGGCTGGCGCGGCGGGAGATCAAGGGGCGGCTACTCGAGTCTCTGCCTGACCTCTCGAGGCTCTCCTTGCGAGACACGCAGCGGGCCGCGCAGGACCAGTCGCTCTATGAGGGGCTCCGGGTGCTGAAGCGGGAGTTTGTCAAAAAGAGCAAACACAAACCGCTCAGGCAGCTCTTTCGTGATCACTCACATGCCTTGGTCACCCTCAAGCCCTGCGTGTGCATGAGCCCCTTGTCGGTGGCGCGCTTCTTGCCGCCCGGAGAGGAGGGGGAGGCGCTCTTTGATGTGGTCATCTTTGACGAGGCGAGCCAGTTGCGCCCGTGGGACGCGGTGGGGGCGCTCATGCGTGCTCGGCGGGCGGTGATCGTGGGGGATTCGCGGCAGCTGCCGCCCACGAGCTTCTTTGAGGCGCAGCTCGCTGAGGATGAGGACGACGAGGGCGGCGCGCTTGAGGCGCCAGAGGACCTCGAGAGCATCCTCGACGAGGCGGTGGCGTCGCGCCTCAAGGAGCTGTCGCTCCGCTGGCACTACCGCAGCCGTCATGAGTCGCTGATCGCGTTTAGTAATCAGAAGTACTATCGGAGCTCCCTGCAGATCTTCCCGAGCGCCCTGCAGGGGCACCCGGATGTGGGGGTGCGGTTCGTGCGGGTGCAGGGGTGCTACGAGCGCTCAGGCACGCGCACCAACCCCGAGGAGGCGCGGCGGGTGACGAGCGAGGTGGTGGCGCTCTTGAGTCGCCCCACGCCGCCGAGCGTGGGGGTTGTGACCTTCAGCCTAGCGCAGCAGCGGCTCATTGAGGACCTGCTCGATGAGGCGCGAATGGCGCGCCCTGAGCTCGAGCCACACTTCTCGTCGAGCGCCACAGAGCCTGTGTTCATCAAGAACCTCGAGACGGTGCAGGGGGATGAGCGCGACGTGGTGCTGCTGAGCGTCTGTTATGGCCCCGACGCGCATGGGCGGGTGTATCACAACTTTGGTCCGCTGAATCGGGTGGGGGGCGAGCGTCGCCTGAACGTGGCGGTGACGCGCGCGCGGTCGCAGCTCATCGTGGTGAGCTCGCTCACGAGCGAGCAGCTCGACCCCAAGAGTCTCAACGCTGAGGGCGCGCGTCACCTGCGCTCCTTCCTCGCCTACGCGGCGCACGGCCCAAGCGCGCTGCTCAGCGACGAGGAGGTGTCGGCGCGCGCGCAGGCCGAATCGCCGTTCGAGGAGCAGGTGATCGAGTTTCTTGAGCGTGAGGGGTGGCGTGTGGTGCCGCAGGTGGGCGTCGCGGGGTATCGGGTGGACATCGGCGTGCTAGACCCGCGCGCCCCAGGGCGCTTCTTGCTTGGGGTGGAGTGCGACGGCGCGCTCTATCACTCGAGTCGCGCGGCGCGTGAGCGCGATGTCTTGCGTCAGGATCTCCTTGAGCGCCTCGGTTGGACGATCCACAGGGTCTGGAGCACAGACTGGTGGGTTGACCCCGGTCAGCAGCAGCGCCGCCTCCTTGAGCGCCTCCGGGGTCTCAGCGCGGCGACTTGAGCGGTCGTCCCTCAGGGGCCCTTCCCTGCGCGCTTGCGCCCCTCTCAGCCCTATGACATAGAGCAGTGACCCACCCACCCCGAGCCACCCCGCAGGCACCCCCCATGCAAGAGTTC
>VGTA01000262.1 GCA_016874875.1 Deltaproteobacteria bacterium
CGGCGCCCCCCCCGCCGGCTCCTCCCCCGCCACCGCCGGCGCGTAGGGCGCCCCCGCGCCCCCCACCGGCGCCCCGCCCTCCGGCGGCGCGGCGCGCAGGGCGGGCTCGTCAAAGCGGCCCTCCACGCACGCCCCGCGCCCATCCGCGCGCGGCCCCGCCGCCGGCGTCACGCAGCCCTGGCCCTGCCCGCAGGGGCGGTCGGGGCCGCAGAGGGGCGCGCACGCCCCCAGCAGCCCGCGCGGCTCACACGACAGCTCATCGCCGCACCCGAGGGTGAGCGGGTCCGCCACGCGCCCAGGGAGCACGCAGGGCGCGCCCACGCGGAAGGAGGGCGGCGCGAGGCGGCAGAGGGGCGTCTCTCCCGACTCGTCGCAGGCCATGAGCGGCGGGCAGAGGAGGGCGTCGCACGCGTAGCTGCAGTAGGGCGACGCGCGCTCGCCGGCGGGCGACACGCACTCGAGCCCCTCCACGCAGCCCACGGCGGCGCAGGGGTTGCCGGCGCTGGCGCGCTCCCCGGCGCGCGCGCAGAGCTGCGTCACCCCCCCCTGCTCCGACAGGCGGCACTCAAAGCCCACGGGGCACGAGCCGGGCTGCACGCACGCGAGCGTGCAGTACGAGTCCCCCGCCTCCTCCGCGCACGTCATGCCGTCCTCACAGAGCAGCAGCGGCGAGCAGCCCTCGCCGAGGCCCGCGCGAGGGACGGGCAGCCCGCAGAGCGCCACCCCCCCGATCAGCACACAGTCAAAGGGCGCCGGGCAGCCCCCCGCGCCCACCACGCAGCGCGCGGTGCAGATCTTGGCGGGGGCGCCCGGCTGAGGCGCGACGCACAGCTCCCCTGGGTCACACATCCCCGCGTCCGCGCACTCGTCGCCGACGGCGGCGAGGGCCCCCGGCGCGGCGAGGGCACCAAGGGCGGCGAGCAGGGCGGCGAGCAGGGCGGCGAGCAGGGCGGCATGCGGGGCGGAGGGGGAGGCGGAGCGCGCGGCGGAGAGCGGAGCGGAGAGCGGGGCGGAGGGGGAGGCGGAGCGCGCGGCGGAGCGCGCGGCGGAGAGCGGGGCGGAGGGGGAGGCGGAGCGCGCGGCGGAGCGCGCGGCGGAGCGCGCGGCGGAGAGCGCGGCGGGGGGGAAGGGGCGCATCGAGACTCCTCTAGGCGTGGAGGTAGCGGAGCGCGCCGGCGGCGGGGCGGGCGCTGAGCGCCTCTCCCGCCTCGCGGAGGGCGCGCGCGTGCTCGTGGAGGGCGCGCGCGCGCTCTGCCGCCTCGCGCAGCCGCGCGGCGCTCGACGAGCGTAGCCGCCCGGGGCCGTGCAGCTCAAGGAGCTCGCCGAGGCCCTCGGCGTCGAGGCGCGCCCCCCGCGACAGCGCCGTGCCGTCCACGGCCTCGAGCAGCGCTCGCTCGGCGGCGCAGACGCCATAGAGCGCCCCTGCTCCGAGCAGGAGCCCTACGAGACCGGGGTCGCCCCCGCCCCACAGGGCGCGCGCGTAGAGCAGGGCGAGGGCGGCGGCGGCGGCGGCGGGGGCGGCGTTGAGCTGCAGGGCGGAGCGCGGGGCGGGGGCGGCGCGCAGGGCGGCCTCCTCGAGGCGCGCGTCGAGCGCGTCGGCGAGGCGGCGCGCCTCCTCACGCCCGAGGGGGGGCGGGTCGCCGGCGGCGGGGTGCGCCCAGGCGAGGGCGCTGGCGCGCTCGGCGGCGCGCAGCAGGGCGGCGTTTAGGAGGCGCGCCGCCTCCCCTGCCGCCGCGGCGGCGGGGCGGCGCGCCTCGAGCCAGGCGCGCGCGAGCAGGTACAGCCCGTAGGGGCCGCCCACGCCCGCGGCGCGGCGGGCGTGCAGCGCGCGCGCGATCCGCGCGCGCGCCTCGCCCGCCGTCGCCTCAAGCGCCGCCGCGAGGTCGGCGTCGAGGGCCGCGCGCTCGGCGTCGAGGGCGCGCGCCGCCTCGCTGAGCGCCCGCGCTGCGCGCGCGAGGGGCTCGCCCTCCCCCGCCGCGGGGCCGAGGTCGCAGGAGGCGGGCAGGAGCGCGAGCTCGCGCGCGGCGCGCTGCGTGGCGCTGAGCGCCTTGAGCCCCTCCACCTCCACCCGCCGCAGCGACTCCCACAGGAGCGCGCGCAGCGCCGCCACCCCCGCCGCGCCCTCCTCATCGGCGGGCGCGCCGCGCGCCTGCAGGAGCGCGGCCTCCGCCGAGAGCGGCAGCGCCTCCGGGGCGGCGAACCCCACCTCCCGCAGCGCCCGCTCAAAATCCTCCTTGAGCGCCGCGCGCTCAGGCGGGTCCACGCTGTCGAGCTGGTTGAGCGCGAACACAAAGCTGTGCGCCCCCCGCAGGCTCGCCACCACCTCGTTGAGGGCGCGGTCGCGGTACTTCTGCCAGCTCGTGACGTAGATCACCACGTCCACCCGCGGCAGGAGCGCCTCCACTCGGCGGCGGTGCTCGCGCTCCGTGGAGTCGAGGTCGGGGGCGTCGATCACGAGCTTGTCGCGCAGCGCCTCCACCGCGTGGGGGTGCGCCTCAAAGGGCGCGGGGAGGGCGAGGGGGGCGAGGGGGACGGCGGCGTGGTGGTACACCTGCGGGGCGCTGGTGAAGGCCCGGCGCCCCCGCGAGGCGGGCGACACCTCCTCGCCGGCGAGCGCGTTGAGGAGCGACGACTTACCCACGCCCGTGCCGCCCAGCAGCAGGACCACGAGGGGGCGGCGCGCGGCGCGCACCTCGTCGGCGAGGGCGGCGAGGCGCCCCTGCGCCGCCTCGGCGCGCGCCCCCCAGCCCTTGAGCGGCGAGGGGGCGAGCAGGAGGGGCATCACCTCGTCGAGGCGCGCGAGGAGGGCGCGGCTGGCGTCGGAGGAGTCGGGGGAGGCGGGGGGGGCGAGGGGGGCGTGGAGGGCGCTCATGGGGCCTCACCTCCCCCCTCTAGGCGCGCCGCGTCGCGGAGGGCGGCGCGCAGGTCAGCGGCGACGGCGGCGAGGCGCGCGGGGGAGCGCGGCGCGCCCGGGTCGAGGGCGCCGGCGAGGAAGACGTCCGCGAGGCGCTCCGCCAGCCCCGCCGCCCGCCCCGCCGCGCCCGGCGCCAAGAGGCGCTCCGCCGCCCGCCCCTCCGCCTCCGCGAGGCGGCGCAGGAGGTAGGGCGCGGCGCCGAGCCCGGCGAGGGCGGCGCCGAGGGGGGCGAACGCGAGGTCGAGGGCGCCGAAGCCAAAGGTGAGCCACGAGAGCGCGAGGGCGCCGGCGGCCTTGAGCGCCAGCGCGCGCCCCCGCCACCCCTCCACGCTCAGCCCCGCCGCCCGCAGGAGCGCCCCCTCCGGGTCCACCTCCCCCGCGACCTCCCGCGAGAGCGCCTCGAGGGCCGCGCGGCGCGCCTGCGCGGCGGCGGGGGCGCGGAGGGGCGCGGCGAGGGGGTGGTCGGCGCCGAGGGCGCGCTCAAGCGCCAAGGCGGCCTCGGCGGCGCGCGCGCGCAGGTCCGCGGCCAGCTCCTCACGCGCGAGCCGCGCGCGCTCCTCCGCGCCGGGCGCCGAGAGCGCCAGCCCCTGCGTCTGAAGCGCGAGGCGGCTGAGCAGCGCCGAGAGCGCCCCCACGAGCGCGCCGAGGGCGGCGCCGAGGAGGCGGAGGACGGGCGCGAGGGCGGCGAGCGCCTCAGCGGCGGGCGCGGCGGGCGCGGCGGGCGCGGCGGGCGCGGCGGGGCGGGCGGTGACCTCGCCGAAGTGTACCAGCCCTCGCCCCCACGCCCACAGGCGGGGCGCCGCGGCGCCGTCGAGCAGCGCCCACAGCGCCCCCGCCCGCGCGCCCGCCCCCAGCGACAGGCGCACCTTGAGCGCCTCAGACAGGGCGGCGGCGCGCGCCACGCGGGCGCTCAGGTCGCCCTCCTCCGCGCGCCGCTCAAGGCGCTCCGCCACCCGCGCCCCGAGGGCGAGGGCGGCGCCGAGCGCCTCGCCAAGCCGCTCCGCGCGCGCCTCGTGGGGCTCCGCCACGGCGAGCGCCTCGCCGAGCGCCTCCCAGACGCGCGCCGCGTGCTCCTCGGGGCGCCCGCGCAGCGGCGGGACGGGCGCGGTGAAGCGCACGGCGCCCGCCCCCTGCGCCCCCTGCGCCCCCTGCGCCTCCAAGAGCGCCGCGAGGTCTGCGCGCATCTCCTCGAGCGCCGCGCCCGGCTCCGCGAGGTTAAAGAGCACCCACAGCGCCTTGCCCTGCGCGAGGGTGGCGCGCGCCGCGTCCACCAAGAGCGCGTCCTTGTATTTTTGCGGCGTGGTGACCCACACGCACACGTCGGCGAGCGCGAGCGCCTGGCGGGCGGCGGCGGCGTTGTCGAGGGCGGTGGAGTCGAGGTCGGGGCAGTCGATGAGCGCCACGTCGGCGAGGCGGTCGTCCTGGTGCAGGCAGACGAGCGTCCCGCCCTCGGCCTCGAGCGCCTCGTCGGGGCCCAGCGCGCGGCGCGGGCGGACGAGGCCCTCGCCCTCCAAGAGCACCCGCGCCCAGCGCTCGTGCGCGTACACCAGCGGCGTCTTGGTGGCGTTGGCGGTGACGCGCGCCGCCGACACCGGGCGCCCGGCGAGGGCGTTGAGGGTGCTGCTCTTGCCGGTGTTGGTGCCGCCGAGCAGCGCCACGCAGCAGGGGTAGGGGCCGCCGGCGTCGAGGCCAGGGAGCAACTTGCGCGCGAGGAGCTCGAGCGCCTCGTCGCCGCGGGCGCGCGCCTCGTCGTCCTCGGGCGGCGCGGCGCGGAGGGCGTCGCGGCCGGCGCGGAGGGCCTCGGCGAGGCGGGCGAGGGCGGCGCGGAGCGCCTGGGGGGCCTCGAGGTCGGTGGCGCGCAGCCTCGGGCGGCGCGGGGGGCGGGGGGGGGTCACGGGGGGGGCTCCCTTCTGCTCGTCGAGGGCGGCGCGCGGGCGGCGCGGGGCTGATCCTAGCACAAGCGCCGCCCCCCTCGCCCTTTGATCGCGCCTCTGATAGAGTGCGGATCGAGGGCCGCGCGCCGCTCGCCGCGCCCTCTACCTCTCTCCGCCCTCCCCCTCCGCTCCCCCCCGCGCCGCCATGACCACACCCGTCCCCCCCGCGCCCCCCGCGCCCCCCCCCGCCCCCTGGTACGCCGCGGGGCTGCGCTTCACCTGCACCGGCTGCGGCGCCTGCTGCACCGGCGCCGGGCGCGTGTGGGTGAGCCTCGAGGACATCGCGCGCCTCGCCGCCGCCCTCGGACTCGACCTCCCGACCTTCGCCGAGGAGCACCTCGAGCGCGCCGCGGGGCGCTGGGCGCTCAAGGAGCGCGCCGAGACGGGGGACTGCGGCTTCTTGCGCGACCGCCGCTGCGCCGTCTACGAGGCGCGCCCGCGCCAGTGCCGCACCTTCCCGTGGTGGCCCACCACGCTCCAAGACGCGGCGGCGTGGGGAGAGGCGGGGCGCGGCTGCGAGGGGGTGGGCGCCCCCGGCGCGCCGCTGGTGAGCGCCGAGGATGTGACGCGCGCGCTCGACGAGGAGCGCCGCGGGCGCGCGCGCGCCGCGGCGGGGCGCTGAGCGCGCCCTCCCGCCGCCCGCGCCCCTCGCGCCCCCCCCGCCCTCCCCACTCCCCCCCGCCCCCCCTGAGCCCCCCAT
>VGTA01000263.1 GCA_016874875.1 Deltaproteobacteria bacterium
CCCACGCCCACGCCCACGCCCACGCCCACGCCCTTGCCATCTCCCCCCTCCTCACTCCCCTCCTCCCCGCCGGAGCCCCCATGAGCGCAGACCCCTCGCCGCCCCTCGCCGCCCAGCCCCCTCGCGCCGCCGAGCGCACAGCGCCCCCCGCGGGCACGGCGCCGCGCGCGCAGCCCGGCTGGGCGGACGCGGCGCTGGTCTTGGAGACGGGGGAGGTGCTCTGGGGGCGCGCGGTGGGGGCGCGCGGGGAGGCGGTGGGGGAGCTGTGCTTCAACACGGCGCTCACGGGCTACCAGGAGGTCCTCAGCGACCCCTCCTACGCCGAGCAGCTCATCACCTTCACGGCGCCCCACATCGGCAACGTAGGCGTCAACGCCCTTGACCAAGAGCACCCGCGCCCGGCGTGCCGAGGGGCGGTGATGCGCGAGCGCCCCACCGCGGCGTCGAGCTACCGCGCCGAGGGGGACCTTGAGGCGTGGATGGCGGCGCGCGGGCTGGTGGGCATCTGCGAGGTGGACACCCGCGCCCTCACCCACCGCCTCCGGGGCGGCGCCCCGCGCGCGGCCGTGGTGTCGGGGGCGGGCGCGCTCGACGTGGCGGGCGCCCTGGAGCGCGCGCGCGCCTGGCGGGGCCTGGAGGGGGCGGAGCTGTCGCTGACGGTGGCGGAGGAGAAGCTCGGGCCGTGGGCGGGGGGGCTGTGGTCGCCGCCGGAGCGCCCCGCCCCGCCGCCCCCCGCCGGGCCCGCCCCGCGGGTGGCGGTGGTGGACTTTGGGGTCAAGGACAACATCCTGCGCTGCCTCGCGGGGCGCGGCTGTGAGGTGGTGGTGGTGTCGCCGCGCGTCACGCTCGACGCGCTCCTCGCCCTCGCCCCGCACGCCGTGTGCCTCTCCAACGGCCCCGGCGACCCGGCGGCCACCCTCGAGTACGCCGGGCCGCTCCTGCGGGGGCTCCTGACCGACCCGCGCGCCGCCGCCCTCCCCCTCTTGGGGATCTGCCTCGGGCATCAGCTCCTCGGACTCGCCCTAGGGGCGCGCACCGAGAAGATGCGCCAGGGCCACCGCGGCGCCAACCACCCGATTCTCAACGTGGAGCGCGGGACCGTGGAGATCACCAGCCAGAATCACGGCTTTATGGTGGTGGACCTGCCCGCCGGCGTGCGCGAGACGCACCGGTCGCTCTTTGACGGCTCCATCGCCGGGCTGCGCGTGGAGGGGCGCCCGGTGCGCTCGGTGCAGTACCACCCCGAGGCGAGCCCGGGCCCCCACGACAGCGCCTACCTCTTTGATGAGCTCGTGGCGGACGCGCGCGCCCTCCTCCGCGGGGAGCCCGCGCCGGCGTGGGCGGGCGCGCGCCGCGAGGGCGGCGGGGACGCGCGCCGGCGCCGGGTGCTCATCGTGGGCGCGGGGCCTATCGTGATCGGGCAGGCCTGCGAGTTTGACTACTCCGGCGCGCAGGCCTGCAAGGCGCTCCGCGCGGTGGGGCACGAGGTGGTGCTCGTGAACTCCAACCCCGCCACCATCATGACCGACCCGCAGATGGCGGACCGCACCTACATCGAGCCGCTCACGGTGGAGTACCTGCGCGAGATCATCCGCGTGGAGCGCCCCGACGCCCTCCTGCCCACCATGGGCGGGCAGACCGCCCTCAACCTCAGCCTCGAGCTCGAGCGCCAGGGCGTGCTCGCGCGCTACGGGGTGGAGCTGATCGGGGCTAAGGCGGAGGCGATCGACACGGCGGAGGACCGGCAGAAGTTCCGCGACGCCATGGACGAGATCGGGCTGTCGAGCCCGCGCTCGCGCCTGGTGTCGAGCGTGGCGGAGGCGCTGGTGGCCGTGGAGCGCACGGGGCTCCCCGCGGTGGTGCGCCCGTCGTTCACCCTCGGCGGCAGCGGCGGCGGCATCGCCAACACCCTCGAGGAGCTCAAGGAGATCGTGGCGCACGGGGTGCGCCTCTCGCCCGTGGGGCAGGCGCTCGTGGAAGAGTCGCTCTTGGGCTGGAAGGAGTTTGAGCTCGAGGTGGTGCGCGACCGCCACGACAACGGCATCATCGTGTGCTCCATCGAGAACGTGGACCCCATGGGGGTGCACACGGGCGACTCTATCACCGTGGCGCCCGCCCTCACGCTCACCGACAAGGAGTACCAGCGCCTCCGCGACGGCGCCCTCGCCTGCCTGCGGCGGGTGGGGGTGGACACCGGCGGCTCCAATGTGCAGTTCGCCGTCCACCCTCGCGACGGGCGCGCGGCGGTGATCGAGATGAATCCGCGCGTGTCGCGCTCCTCGGCGCTCGCCTCCAAGGCCACGGGCTTCCCCATCGCCAAGGTGGCCGCGCGCCTCGCCGTGGGGAGCACGCTCGGGGAGCTGCAGAACGAGCTCACGCGCGCCACGCCCGCCTCCTTTGAGCCCTCCATCGACTACGTGGTGGTCAAGGTGCCGCGCTTCACCTTTGAGAAGTTCAGCGACGACACCCCCGAGCTGGGCACGTCGATGAAGTCCGTGGGGGAGGTGATGGCGATGGGGCGCTCGTTCCGCGCTGCGCTGCAGAAGGCGCTGCGGGGGCTCGAGGTGGGGCTGACGGGCCTCAGCGAGCAGCCCCTCCCCGCCGACCCCGCCGCCGCCCTCGCGCTGCTCCGCGAGCGCCGCCCCATGCGCCTGCTGCTGGCGGCGCAGGCGCTCCGCGCGGGGCTGCGCGTGGAGGAGATCGCGGGCGCGTCGGGCTTTGACCCGTGGTTCGTGCGCGAGCTCGAGGCGCTGGTGGCGGCGGAGGAGGCGCTCCGCGCCGACCCGGGGCTCCTCTCGTCGGCGGAGGGGCTGTGGTCTTATAAGCGCCTCGGCTTCTCCGACGCGCGCCTCGCCGAGCTCACCGGGCGCAAGGAGGGCGAGGTGCGGGCGGCGCGCTGGGCGCGCGGGGTCCACCCCGCCTATAAGCGCGTGGACACCTGCGCGGCGGAGTTTGAGGCGCACGCCAACTACCTCTACTCGTCGTATGAGGGCCCGCCGGAGTCGTGCCTCGGTGACCCCTGCGAGGCGCGCCCGAGCGCGCGCGACAAGGTGATCATCTTGGGGGGCGGCCCCAACCGCATCGGGCAGGGAATCGAGTTCGACTACTGCTGCGTGCACGCCTGCTACGCCGTGCGCGAGGCGGGCTGCGAGGCGATCATGGTCAACTGCAACCCCGAGACGGTCTCCACCGACTACGACACCGCCGATCGCCTCTACTTTGAGCCGCTGACGGCGGAGGACGTGGTGGAGATCGCGCGGGTGGAGATGGCGCGCGGGCGCCTCCGGGGGGTCATCGTGCAGCTCGGCGGTCAGACGCCGCTCAACCTCGCCGCCGCCCTCGACGAGGCGGGGATTCCCATCCTCGGCACGTCGCGCGACGTGATCGACCGCGCGGAGGACCGCGGGCGCTTTCAGGAGCTGGTGGAGGGGCTCGGGCTGCGGCAGCCGGCCAGCGGCGTGGCGACCTCCGCGGAGGAGGCGGTGGCGGTGGCGCGCCGCGTGGGCTACCCCGTCCTCCTGCGCCCCTCGTATGTGCTCGGCGGGCGGGCGATGCGCCTGGTGGGGTCGGACGAGGAGGCGCGCGCCTATATGGCGGAGGCGATCGCGGCGGGGCGCGGCGGGGTGCTCGTGGACAAGTACCTCTCCAACGCCATCGAGCTCGACGTGGACGCGCTGTGCGACGGGCGCGAGGTGTGCGTGGTGGGGGTGATGGAGCACATCGAGGAGGCGGGGGTGCACTCGGGCGACTCGGCCTGCGCGCTGCCCCCCTACAGCCTCAGCGAGGCGCAGGTGGAGGAGGTGCGCGCGCAGACCTGCGCCCTCGCCCTCGCGCTCGGGGTGGTGGGGCTGATGAACGTGCAGTTCGCGCTCTATGAGGGGGCGCTGTACCTGATCGAGGTCAACCCGCGCGCGAGTCGGACGGTGCCGTTCGTGGCCAAGGCGACGGGGGTGGAGGTGGCCAAGGTGGCCACGCGCCTCATGCTCGGCGAGCCCCTCTCGGCGCAGCCCCTCGCGGCGCGCGCCGACGGCTATACCGCCGTCAAGGAGGCCGTGTTCCCCTTCGCGCGCTTCCCCCGCTCCGACATGGGCCTCGGCCCCGAGATGCGCTCCACGGGCGAGGTGATGGGGTGGGACCGCTCGTTCGCGCTCGCCTACGCCAAGGCGCAGCAGGCGGCGGGCATGGCGCTGCCGCGGGCGGGGCGGGCGCTGTTTACGGTGCCGGCGCCGTCGGAGCGCGGCCGTTTCGCCGAGGTGGCCGAGGCGCTCGCCGCCCTCGGCTATGAGATCGCCGCCACCCCCGAGACGGAGGAGACGTGGCGGGCGCAGGGGATCGACTGCGAGGTGCGCCCGTACTCCGAGGCGGACGCGATCGCGGCGATCAAGGCGGGGGAGGTGCACGCGCTGGTGAGCGTGGGCTCGCAGAGCGGCGAGATCTCCCCGCTCCGCCGCGCCGCGCTGGCGGCGGGGCTGCCCTACTTCACGCGCCTCACCAACGCCCGGAGTCTGGTGCGGGCGCTGCGGGCGCTGCACGCGCGCGGGGTGCCGTCGGTGCGGGCGCTGCAGGGCTGAGGGGGGCGCGGCGCGACCAGGCGCGCGCTGGCGGCCTCTCTGAGTGTTGCGCGAGACTGCCCTTTCTATTAGACTCGCGGGGGCCTTTTGGAGGAGCGCGCGATGAACACAGCACACACGAATCCGCAGGGGGCGCAGGGGCCCGCCTCGCTGGGGGAGGAGGGGCGCGTGATCGGCGGGCGCTACCGCCTCGTCCGGCCGCTCGGCGCCGGGGGCTTCAGCGCCGTCTACCTCGGGGTGGACGAGGCGCTCGGGCGAGAGGTGGCGGTGAAGGTGCTGCGGCGGGAGCTGTCGCGCTCGCCCGCCTTCTGCGAGCGCTTCACCAGCGAGGCGCGCGTGTGCTCGCGCCTGCGTCACCCCCACACGCTCAAGCTGTTTGACTTTGGGCAGACGGACGACGGCGCCCTCTTCTTGGTGCTCGAGCTGCTCAACGGCGAGCTCCTGAGCGAGCGCCTCAGGCGCCTCGGGCGCATAGACGAGCGCGCGCTCGCCCTGCTGTTCAGCCCGATCTGCCTCGCGCTCGACGAGGCGCACGCCCTAGGCGTGGTGCACCGCGACCTCAAGCCCGACAACCTGTTCTTTCACCGAGCGGGGCAGACGGAGCTGCTGGTCTTGATCGATTTCGGCATCGCCAAGGTGGGCGGCGAGGTCCTCGACGAGCGCACGCCGACGCCGGCGGGGCAGATCTTTGGCACCCCCTGCTACATGGCGCCCGAGCAGATCATGGACACGAGCGGCGTGTCGCCCCAGAGCGACCTCTACAGCCTCGGGGTGATTCTCTACCAGTGCCTCACCGGCGCCCTGCCGTTCACCGGCGACAGCCTCTACGAGGTGTTTGAGCGCCACCTGCGCGCCCCGGTCCCGGACCCCCGCGCGCGGGCGCCCGAGGTCTCTGCCGAGATGGCGCGGCTCGTGACGTCGCTCCTCGACAAGAATCCCGCCGCGCGCCCCGCCTCCGCCCTCGCCGTGCGCGAGG
>VGTA01000264.1 GCA_016874875.1 Deltaproteobacteria bacterium
CCCACGCTCGCGCGCGGGCCGCTGGCGGTGGTCTGCGCACCGCCCCCCGTGGGGGCGTGGCAGTACGGGGCGCAGCTCGCGGGGGTGGGCGTGGCGACGACGTGGAACTTCTTAGCGAACTTCTACTGGACCTGGGGGCGGGTGGCGGGGCGGTGAGGGGGGGGCGCCTCGCGCCTCGCGGCCCTGAGGCGACGGACCTCGGCCCTCAGCCCTCAGCCCTCGCCCAAGAGCCCCCTCAGCGCCGCCGCGTGCGCGGCAGGGTCCTCGCCGAGCGCCTCCGCCCACCACGCCGCCGCGCCCTCACCGTCGCCCTCCGCGTAGAGCGCCACCTGCGGCCCCACCAGCGCGCGCAGCTCCACCCAGGCGTCCGCCGCGCGGCGCTCAGGGGGCACGTAGAGGGAGAGGCGCGTGAGCGGCGCGCCGCCGCCGGGGGCGGGGCGGGGGAAGGCGCGCGTCCAGTGCGCCACGGCCCACCCGCGCGCGCCGAGCGCCTGCGCGGCGGCGTCGAGGGCGCGGAGGGCGGCGGGGGCGGCGGGGGGGCCCACGAGGCGGGCCGTGCGCCCCGGCGAGGGCTCCCAGACGCCGAGGGCGGGGACGATGGTGTGGCGCGCCCCCTTGTGCTCCACCTCCCCCGCCTTGACGCCGTCCACCAAGAGCACGTCGCCGCACCGAAAGCGGCGGCTGTGGTAGGGGAGGCCCGTGAGCAGCACGCGCGCCGGGCACACGCGCGCCCCCCACACCACCTCGTCGGGCTCCCCCTCGCCCCCCGCGAGGCGCACCGGCGTCAGCTCCCCGAGGGCGGCGTAGTCGCCCTCCCCCGGCGGCAGCGCCAGGCCCAGGGCCGACCACTGCGCGCGCGCCTGCGGCCAGTCGCGCTCCGCCACCGCCACCAGGGCCCGATTCCAGCGCGTGGCGGGGTCGGAGGAGCTGCGGAGGACCTCGTCAAAGCTCTCGCGCGCCAGCGCCCACTCCCCGCGCAGCTTGGCGCACACCCCGAGGTGGAAGCGCGCGCTGGCGTCCCCCGGCTGCGACCGCGCCACCTCCTCGGCCAGCGGGCGCGCCTCGTCCACGAGCCCCCACTCGAGGTACAGGTCACAGAGGTCGCCGCAGAACGACGCCCCGAGCTCGAGCGCGCGGGGGCGGAGGTGGCGCGCCACCGTGCGCGCCCCCTCGCGGTCGCCGAGGCCAAAGAGGACGGTGCCCACCCAGTCCTGCGCCACCCGCCCGAGCAGGTCGAGCGGGAGCTCTGCGCTCCACGCCTCCTCGAGCAGCTCCAAGGAGAGCGCGTACGCCCCCTCCTCGCGCAAGAAATCCAAAATCGCCTCAAGGACCTCCGCGGGCTGCCCGTCGAGGTCGCGCTTGAGCAGCTCGAGCGCCTCTGCGGTGAGCTCCGGGGCGCGCTCCGAGGAGCGGGCCACGGCGCGGGCCACGGCGCGGCGCGCCGCGGCGCTCAGCCCCGGGAGCTCCTCGAGGGTGAGGGGGGGGCGCTCCTCAGCCATGACCAAACTTGCGGTACTTGATGCGCGTGGGGATGTCCGCCGCCGCCCCGAGGCGGCGCTTGCGGTCCTCCTCGTAGTCTTGGTAGTTGCCCTCAAACCACTCCACGCGCGACTCCCCCTCAAAGGCGAGGATGTGCGTGGCGAGGCGGTCGAGGAAGTAGCGGTCGTGGCTGATCACCAGCGCGCAGCCGGGGAACGTCAGCAGCCCCTCCTCGAGGGCGCGCAGGGTGTCGACGTCGAGGTCGTTGGTGGGCTCGTCGAGCAGGATCACGTTGCCGCGGGACTTGAGCAGCTTGGCGAGGTGGACGCGGTTGCGCTCCCCGCCCGACAGGTCGCCCACGCGCTTCTGCTGGTCGCTGCCCTTAAAGCCAAACGCGCCCACATAGGCGCGCGAGTTCATCTGGTCGCGCCCCACCTCGATCACCTCTGCCCCCTCCGAGATCTCCTCCCAGATGGAGTGATCGGCGTTGAGGTCCGCGCGGCTCTGGTCCACATACGACAGCTTCACCGTGTCGCCCACGCGCACCACCCCCGCGTCCGGCGTCTCCTGCCCCATGATCATCTTAAAGAGCGTTGACTTGCCGGCGCCGTTGGGGCCGATGATGCCCACGATGGCGCCTGGGGGAATCTTGAAGCTGAGGTCATCGATCAGGACGCGGTCGCCGTACGACTTCTGCAGCCCGCTCACCTCGACCACCAGGTCGCCGAGGCGGGGCCCGGGGGGGATGCGCAGCTCGAGGCGGCGGTTCTGCTCCTCGGTGGTGTTGCTCATGAGCTCCTCGAACGCCCGCACGCGCGCCTTGCTCTTGGCCTGGCGCGCCTTGGGGGACGAGCGAATCCAGTCGAGCTCCTCCTTGAGGGCGCGCTGGCGCGTGGACTCCGCCTTCTCCTTTTGGGCGAGGCGGTCCTGCTTCTGCTCAAGCCACGTGGAGTAGTTGCCCTCCCAGGGAATCCCGCGGCCCGCGTCGAGCTCCAAGATCCACTGCGTCACGTTGTCGAGGAAGTAGCGGTCGTGCGTGATCAGCACGATGGTGCCGTGATACGCCTTGAGGTGCGCCTCGAGCCACGCCACCGACTCGGCGTCGAGGTGGTTGGTGGGCTCGTCGAGGAGCAGCAGGTCAGGCTTCTCGAGGAGGAGCTTGCACAGCGCCACGCGGCGGCGCTCGCCGCCGCTCAGCACCTTGACGTCAGCGTCGGCGGGGGGGAGGCGCAGGGCGTCCATGGCCACCTCGAGCTGGCTGTCGAGGGACCAGGCGTCCACCGCGTCGATCTTGTCCTGCAGGGTCGCCTGACGGTCGAGGAGGCGGTTGAGCTCGTCGTCGCTCATGGGCTCCGCCATCTTGAGGCTGATCTCCTCAAACTCATCGAGCAGCCCCTGCGTCGCCGCCACCGCCTCCTTGACGTTGCCCATCACGTCCTTGCTCTCGTTGAGGGTGGGCTCCTGAGGCAGGTAGCCCACGGTGAAGCCCTTGGCGAGCCACGCCTCCCCCACAAAGTCGGTGTCCCTGCCCGCCATGATGCGCAGCAGGGTGGACTTCCCCGAGCCGTTGCCGCCGATCACGCCGATCTTAGCGCCCGGGTAAAAAGAGAGGTGGATCCCCTTGAGCACCTCTTTGCCGCTGGTGTAGACCTTGCGGAGGTCCCGCATGTGATAAATAAACTGCTCTGCCATCTCGCGCCTCGCCGTGGAGGGTGTGGCGTGGGCGCGCCGCGCCGGCGGCGCCGCGGCCCCCGCGTGAAACGCGTGGAGGATAGTGCCCTCGCGCCCGATTGGCAAGAGCACGCCCGCGCGACTTGAGGCGCGTAGGGCTTGAACAATGGGATTTTTTGCACTAGAAACACCGTGGACGTGCGCATCCGCAGCCCACGGCGCCCCCAGCGGCGCGCCGCGGCGGTGCTCTATATTCAGCGCGGCGCCCTCACACACGCTAAAGAGAAGCCCATGAGCAGCACCAGCCTAGACGACTCGACGCCCGCGCCCTCACAGAGCGCGCAGCTACAGGCAGAGATCCGCGCCCTGCAGGGGGAGGTGAACACCCTCAAGGAGCAGCTTGAGCGCGTGCATCTGAGCGAGCGCGAGGCGCAGCGTGAGCTGGTGGAGGCGCAGGACAAGCTCGCCGACGCGACGCAGAAGTTTACGCGCACCAAGCGAGACCTCATCGACAGCAACGAGCTCGTCACCGAGCTGCAAGAGCAGGTGCGCGTCTCCGAGACGCAGCTCCGCCGCGTGACCCACTCCCTAGAGAACGAGCGCTTCACCCGCCAGCAGTCAGAGGCGGAGGCGGCGCGCCTCGCCGAGCAGCTCGAGGGGGCGGAGCGCGGCGCGCGCGGCGAGATCTCGCGCCTGAGCACCACCCTCGCCGCCGTAGAGCGCGAGCTGGCGGAGACTCGCGAGGAGCTGTCGTACGCCGTGGAGCGCGAGCGTCAGGGGGCGGCGGACGCCCTCGAGCGCGCCACGCGCGTCCACGACGAGCGCTACGCCGCCATCGAGGAGACGCTGCGCCGCGAGCGCGCCGAGCTCCGCGGGGAGCTCGAGGCGCGCCAGGCGGTGGACGTGGCGGCGCTCGAGGAGGCGCTCCGCGAGCGAGCGCGCGAGGCGCAGGAGGAGTACGAGGACCGCCTGGAGGAGCAGGCGCGCGATCACCACGCGGCGCTCGCCGAGGCGCAGGCGCGCGAGGAGGAGCTCGAGGTGGAGCTGTCGCAGCTGCGCCGGTCGATGGAGGCCAACGACCTCCAGGCGCGCCGCAGCGTCTCGGAGCTCAACGAGTTTAGGGCGCAGCGGGCGCAGCTCGAGCGCGACGTGGAGCGCGTGCAGGCCAACTACGAGCAAGAGCAGGCGCGCCACGCCGAGACCCAGCGCGCCCTCGACGGCGCGCGGGCGGAGGGCGCGTCCCTCGAGGAGCGCCTCGGCGAGACGCTCGCGCAGATCGAGGCGCTCGAGGGGGAGCGCGGGCGCCTCCGCGGCGACCTGCGGGAGCGCGGGCAGGAAATCCGCGAGCGCGAGGAGCTCCTCAACGAGGAGGCGGCGCGCCACGCGGCCCTCAAGGCGACGCTGGCGGAGGAGCGCGCGGGCTTTAAGGCGGTGCGCGCCGAGCTCGACGCGCTGAGGGGGGAGCACGCGTCGCTGGCGGCGGCGCAGCGGACGCTCGAGGCGGCGGTGCTCGACGCGCGCGCCGAGATCGACGCGCGCGAGGCGGACGTGGCGGCGCTCGAGGCGGCGCGCGCGGAGGTGGCGGCGCGCGCGGAGGGGCTAGGGCGGGAGCTGCGGGAGCGCGACGAGCGCCTCGCGGCGCTAGAGGGCGCCCGCGACGTCTTGGCGGCGGAGCTCGATTCGGCCCGCCTCGCCCTCGCCGACCTCACCGCGCGCCACGAGGCGCTCGTGGCGGCGAACGCCACGTTCCATGAGCGCCTGAGCGCCGTGGCGGCGGAGCGCGACGCGGCGGCCGCCGACCTCAGGGACGCGCGGGGCGCGGTGAGCGCGCTGTCGACGCGCGCGGCGTCGCTCGAGGAGGAGCTCGAGGGGGCGCGCGCGGCGCTCGAGGCGCTCGGCGATGAGCGCGCCGCGGAGCGCGCGTCGGTGGCGGAGGCGCAGCGCGCGCGGTTTGAGGAGATCGCGCGCCGCGACGAGGCGCTCGCCAACACCCGCGAGGACCTCTCGCTCGAGCGCGAGCGCGTGCAGCGCCTCGACGCGGAGCTCAAGCGCCTCAAGCAGCGCGCGGCGCGGGAGCTGACGGTGGAGCGCGAGGGGCGCGAGCGCCTAGCGCTTCAGGCGACACAGCTCAACGCCCAGATCAGCCAGCTCGCGCTCCTCGGGCAGAAGGTGGGGCAGAGCCTCGAGGTGGCGCAGCTCTTCTTGGAGCACATGCGCGCCATCGAGGTGGACGAGGGGGCGCTCGAGCAGCTCGTGGCGGCGCGCGTGGAGCAGCAGTCGCGGGCGGCAGAGGCGGCGCGCCCTGAGCGGGAGGAGGAAGCCTCGGAGGAGCTCATCTCGGCGCCCCCCGCCCCGCAGCCCCCCGCCCCGCAGCCCCCCGCCCCGCAGCCCCCC
>VGTA01000265.1 GCA_016874875.1 Deltaproteobacteria bacterium
GGCGCGGCGCGCAGCACGGACCTGAGCGACGGGCAGGTGGTGACCACCCTCAACGGCGACCTCACGGTCAACATCGACGCGCAGGGCGTGCGCCTCACCAGCGGCGGCGGCAGCGCGCGCGTGGTGACGGCGGACGTCGAGGCCACCAACGGCGTGATCCACGTGATCGACGCGGTGCTCCTGCCCGCGCCCTGAGCCCCGCGGACTCGGGGGGGCGTCAGGGGGCGCCTGGGGGGGCCGGCGCGCGCCCCCGGAGCGCCACCCAGAACACGCTCCCCCGCCCCCCCTCCACGGCGGTCACCCCCACCGCGCCCCCCATCGCCACGCAGAGGTGCTTGACGATGGCGAGCCCGAGCCCCGTCCCCCCCTGCTGGCGGGAGCGGCCCGTGTCCACGCGGTAGAAGCGCTCAAAGAGGCGCGGGAGGTGCTCGGCGGGGATGCCGGGCCCGTTGTCGCGGACCTCGAGGAGCGCGTAGGCGCCCTCGAGCGCGCGCACCCCGCCGTCGCTCTCGGAGCGCTCCACGCCGTCGGGGAAGGGCCCCGCGCGCAGACTCGCCGTCACGCGCACCAGCGCCTGCTCGTCGCTGTACTTGACGGCGTTCTCGATGAGATTCATCAGCACCTGCTCTAGAGCGCGCTCGTCGGCGAGCACCTCGAGGCCGGCGGGGGCGCTGATCTTGACCTTGACGCGGCGCTGGATGATCTGGTCGGCGAGCGTGTCCACCACCCGCTCCACCACCCCGCGCGGCGCGCGCCAGCCCATGTCGAGCTTGTAGGTGCCCGACTCGATCTGCGAGAGGTCGAGCAGGTCCGACACCAACAGCGACAGCCGCTGCGCGTTGCGGTAGATGCCGTCGAGGAACCCCCGCGCGAGCTCCGGCTCCCCCATCGCGCCGTCGAGGAGCGTCTCGGCGTTGGCCTGAATCACGGTGGTGGGCGTGCGGAGCTCGTGGGAGACGTTGGCGACGAAATCGCGGCGGACCGCCTCGAGGCGGCGCAGGGCGGTGATGTCGCTGAGCACGAGCACCTGCTCGCCGTCCTCGTCGCGCGGCGTGAGGCGCGCGAGGAGCGTGCGGCGGTCGGCGAGCTCGAGCTCCACCCAGCGCACCCCCTCCCCCGCCCGCTCCCCGCGCCGCTGCGCCTGCAGGAAGCGCGACAGCGCCAGGTCGCGCACGTGCGCGTCGAGCGGCTCCCCCGCCGGCGCGCGCGCCCAGCCGAGCAGCTCGCAGGCGCTCTGGTTGGCGAGGAGGACGCGCTGGCGGGCGTCGAGCGCCACCACGCCCTCGCGCATGGCCTCGAGCACCGCCTCGAACTGATCGTGGCTCTCGATGAGCGCCGCGTGGCGCACCTCGAGGCGCATGAACCACGCCGCCACCCCCGCCACGAACAGCAGCGCCCCCCCGCCCATCAGCCACGGCAGCGCCCAGGCGAGCGGGGGGGGGGCGGCGGGGGCGGCGGCGGGGACGAAAGAGAGCAAGTAGAGGTGAAACGACACGCTCCCCACCACCATCACCGCCGCCGTCACCGCGAACCCCGCCAGCAGGCGACGCCGGCGCACGTGCACGCTCATCATGGCCGCGCCCCCCCTACACGCCGCCCGGCAGCTCGTCGGGCGCGCGGCGGCAGCGGTAGCCCACGCCCCGAATCGTCTCGATGAGGTCCCCCGCCGCCCCGAGCTTCTCGCGGAGGCGCTTGATGTGCGTGTCCACCGTCCGCGTCTCGAGCTCCGCCGTCACCCCCGCCCCATAGCCCCACACGTCCGCGAGGAGCGCCGCGCGCGACTGCGTCTTCCCTCGGCGCGCCACGAGCGTCGCGAGCAGCTTGAGCTCCAAGAGCGTGAGCGCCACCTCCTCCCCCTCCACCCACGCCTGGTGACTCGCCAAGTTGAGCGCGAGCGCCCCGAGGCGCACCTCGTCGCTCGGCGCCGGCGCCCCCTCCGCCTGCGCGGCGCGGCGCAGGATGACCTTGATGCGGAGGAGCAGCTCGCGCACGCTGAAGGGCTTGAGCACATAGTCCTCCGCCCCCACCTCAAAGCCCTGCACGCGGTCGAGCTCCTCCCCCCGCGCCGTCAACATCAACACCGGCGCCCCCGCCGTGCGCGGGTCGGCCTTGAGGGCGCGGCACACCTCAAAGCCCGTGGTGTCGGGCAGCATGAGGTCGAGCAGCACCAGGTCCGGCGACCGCTCCTGCGCCCGCGCCAGCCCCCCCGCCCCCGTCCCCTCCGCCCACGC
This sequence comes from Deltaproteobacteria bacterium, assembly GCA_016874875.1. Taxonomy (GTDB): domain Bacteria; phylum Myxococcota_A; class Bradymonadia; order UBA7976; family VGTA01; genus VGTA01. The sequence goes on from VGTA01000265.1 coordinate 2,232, forward strand.
CTCATACCCCGCCTTCTTGAGGTTGTAGACCAGCGTCAGCGCGAGGTCGGGCTCGTCCTCGATGACGAGCACCGCGCGCCGCGGGGGCTCCTCGGCGGCGGGCGGGGCGGGCGGGGCGGGCGGGGCGGGCGGGGCGGGCGGCGGCATAGGGCACCTCAGGCGGGGGCGTGGCTCAATGACGACAAAGACTAAAGCGTAAACCGCAGCCCCGCGCAGAGCGCCGCGGGCGTGAGCGTGCTGCTGAGGCTGCGCCGGTCATAGGTGCTCGCGCTCAGCGAGAGGTCGCGCTCCACCGTCAGCGCCTCAAGGCGCTCCCCGAGCACGTCATACAGGCAGTCGTCAAACCGCATCACCGACAGCGGCGCCACGGGCGCGCCCCCCTCCACCCACAGGGTGGCGAAGCGCGTCGTCCCCGTCACGCACGCCGCCGCGCGGTCGCTGAAGTTGAGGTACCACACGTCGCTCACATACACGCCGGTCCCGAGGGCGGCGAGCGCCTCCGAGGAGGGCAGCGCCCCCGCCTCCACCTCAAGCGTCTGCGGCGCCTCATGCGCCGGCGCGCCCGTGGACGAGAGCCCCAAGCGGCGGGCGCTGCGCGGACTCACCAGCGGCGCCCCCCACCCCCCCGCCACGACGAGCGGGTGGCGCGCGGGGCGGAGGTGCCCCTCCGCCTGGAAGGCCGGCGCGGCCCCCCCCGCCGCGTCGTACACGCTCAAGAGCGGGCTAAAGCGCCGCGCCCCCGACGCCAGCAGCCCGAGGGGACTCTGGCGCTCGTGCAGCGCCTGCGCGCTCCAGCCCCCCCAGTCGGAGAAGGCGCCGAGGAGGTCGGCGAGGGCGGCGGGGCTGAGGAGGGCGCGGAGCGCCCCGGGGGCGGGGGTGTGGGCGGGGCGGGCGAGCGCCGCGAGCTGCGCGCGCGCCTCCGAGAGCTTGCGCTCAAGCGCCGCGAGGTCCCACGCCTCCCCCGCCCACCCGCACTTCACCGCGCGGTCCGCGCTCTGCACCACGCTCCAGTCCACCTGCCGCGCCGCCCGCTCGCTCCAGCGCGTGAGCCCCTCCCCGCTCAAGAACCCCCGCGCCACCGTCCCGCTCGACAAGATGCCCACCACGTCGAGCCCCGCCGAGAGCCCCAAGAAGACCCCCAGCGCCTCCCCCGCGCTCGGCTCCCCGGCGGGGGGCGGCGGCAGCGGCGAGGGGGGCGCCGCGTCCGGGGGCGGCGGGTCGCAGAGGTGCGGGTCGGGCGGGAGCGCCGGCGCCAGCGCGCGGAGGCGGTCGAGCGCCCCCGCGAGGCGGCGCGCGTCGTCCGCCGGCGCCCCGCTCAGCGTCACGTCGAGGCTCGCGCGCCGCCCCTCCACCGTGAGGGCGAGGCGGAGCTCGCGCTGCTCCACCCGCCCCGCCTGCCGCACGCCGCCGCGGGTGAAGCGCACAAAGTCGGACGTCTCGCTCATCCAGTACCCCATCAGCCCCTCCCCCGGGCGCCTCATCGACAGCACGAGCGCGCGGGCGCGCTCAAAGTGCTCTAGGTGCTCAGACCGCTCAGACAAGAGACTCACGCGAACACCTCCACGCCGCGGAAGCGGCAAGCCGGGGCGGCGTGCCCCACCGTGATGACCTGATTGGGCTCCCCCTTGCCGCAGTAGGGGGTGCCGAGCACCTCGCGCGAGGCGGCGTCGCCCACCCCGTCGAGGGAGCGCCAGAAGCTCGCCGACACGCCGCGGTAGTTGGGGCTCCGCACCCACCCCTTGAGCTCTCCTTGCTCGATCACGCGCCCGTACTCGCAGCCGAACTGGAACTTGTTGCGCGAGTCGTCGATCGACCACGCGAGGTTGGTGCCCACGAGCAGCCCGCGCTCCACGCCGCCGATGAGCGACTCGAGCGAGCTGCCCCCTGGCTCGATGTTAAGATTCGCCATGCGGTCGATGGGCGGGCGGTTCCAGCGCTGCACGCGCGCGCACGCCACCCCCCCCACCGCGCTCCCCGCCGCCCGCGCCCGCGCCTGAGAGAGCTCACCCCCGAGCGGGCGGAGCAGCACCCCGCCCTGGATCAAGAACTCGCGCGACGCGCGCCCCCCCTGGTCATCAAACCCATACGAGGCGAGCTCCCCCGCCACCGTGGGGTCAAAGGTCACGTTGAGGAGCTCGGAGCCGTACTGATACGCCCCGAACATGTCGAGAGTCACGAAGCTGCGCCCCGCGTAGTTGCGCTCATCGCCCAAGATGCGGTCGAGCTCGAGGGGGTGCCCGATCGACTCGTGGAGCTGCAACATCATCTGCTCCGGGTCCACCACCAGGTCCATCACCCCCTCCGGGCACGCCGGCGCCGCCGTCAACATCACCGCCTCCTCCACGAGCCGCGCCACGTCGGCGCGGAGGAGCTCGACGCTCAAATCCTCAAGCCCCGCCTGCCGCGAGCGCCCGCGGAGCCCAAAGCTGCGGCGCTGCGTCACCCCGTCGCGGTGCGCCACCACCGTGATGTCCGGCGACAGCTCCTCCGTCCGCTGCGCCACGCGCCCCCCCCCGCTCGTGAGCCACAGGCGCTCGCGGCGGACCGCCAGCGCCGACACCTCGCGCAGCACCACCTCAGGCGGCGAGGGCGCGTCTGCGTCGAGGGCGCGGAGCCACGCCAGGCGCTCCGCCGGCGCGCGCCCCCACCACGAGCCGCGCGCCGGACTCTCGTACTCCCCCACCGGGTGCGGCGCGGGCGCCGCGTCGCTGTCCCACGCCGCGAGGGGCGCCGTGGCGCGCGCCCAGCCCAGCGCGCGCTCAAACGCCTCCTCCACCCCGCGCGCGCTCACGTCCCCGGTGGCGGCGTAGCCCGCCCCGCCCCCGTGGTACACGTGCACCTGCAGCCCCTCGTCCTCGCTGAGGTCGGGCGGCTCGAGGGCGCCGCCCTTGAGGGTGAGCGCCTCGCGCGACGTGCGCTCCACGAGCAGCGTGGCGTAGCGGGCGCCGGCGCGCGCGCTGAGGGACGAGAGGGCGGCTGCGAGCTCAGCCTCAAGGGGGTGCGACATGGGTGACTCCGGGCGTTCGTGCGCCCCGCCCGCGCCGCGCGGGGCGCGGGGCGAGGGGCGAGGGGGCTGCTCTGTGATAGAGGGGCGGCCCCTAAAGGTCAACCGCGGCGCGCGCGGCGGTGGCGCCGTGAGGCGCCTGAGAGCTCTTGAGGCGGCGTGATGAGATGGGGGAAATCAGACGCGCTATTGAACACTTAACGGGTGCCTGGCACCTGTTGCGCCCACCCCTAAACATAAACTAAAGTTTACTTCCACCCGGCGAATCACTAAACTGAGCAGAATTTGAAAACAAAAGTTTACAAAA
>VGTA01000266.1 GCA_016874875.1 Deltaproteobacteria bacterium
AAAGTCCACGCTCGCCGAGAGGGGCAGGGGCCGCTGCAGGCGCAGGGCGCTCAGCGCCAGCCCCGGACTCCACTCCACCTCCACCCCCCAGAGGCCCCAGTCGCCCACCCAGCGCCCCTCGAGAGAGTAGGTGAGGGCGGCGCGCGCGCCCGGGGCGAGGCAGAGGGCGCGGGGCAGCAGGGCGCCGTCGGGGCCGCGCAGGGAGACGCGGAGCCCCTCGAGGTGCGCCGCGGTGGGGTTGTGGAGCGAGAGCGTCACGGCGGCGCGCCCCCCGCGGCGCAGGGCGAGCGCCGGGGCGTCCCACGAGAGCTGCAGCGCGCCGAGGCGCGCCCGCCGCGCCGGGCGCTCTAGGAGCTCCACCCAGCGCAGCGCCGCGAGGCAGAAGGCGAGCGCCACCGCCTGCGCGCCGGCGGAGGAGAGGAGCGCGGCGGCGAGCAGCACCCCCACGCGGCCGCTAGAGAAGAGCTGCCCGAAGGGGGTGTCGGAGAGGGTGAGCGTGTCGCGCGCCTCGTCGAGCGCCCGCGGGGGGGGGCGCGGGCTCACGGCAGCGGCGCGGGCGGGCGGCGGGGGCTCGGCCCGCTGTAGGGGGTGGCGGCGAGCACCTCGCGGAGCAGCCCCTCCGCCGTCGCGCCCTCGAACTCCGCCTCGGGGGTGAGGCGGACGCGGTGGGCGAGGGCGACGGGGGCGAGGGCGATGGGGTCGTCGGGACTCACGAAATCGCGCCCCCGCGACAGCGCGCGCGCCTTGGCGAGGCGGAGGAGCGACAGCCCCGCGCGCGGGCTCGCCCCGGTGGCGGCGGCGGGGTGGGCGCGGGTGGCGCGCGTGAGCTGCACCACAAAGCGCGCCAGCTCTGGGTGCACGTAGACCTCATCGGCGAGCGCCTGCAGCACCAGCACCCGCTCGGGGCTCAGGAGGGGGCGCGGGAGCGGGCGCGCGCGCTCGTAGGTGGTCATCATCTCGAGCTCCGCGCGCTCGGAGGGGTAGCCGAGGTCGAGCTTGAGCGCGAAGCGGTCGAGCTGCGCCTCCGGGAGCGCGTACACCCCCGCCTGCTCCTTGGGATTCTGCGTGGCGAGCGTAAAGAAGGGACTCGGCAGCGGGTGGGGGTGCCCGTCGAGGGTGACCTGCGCCTCCTGCATCGCCTCGAGCAGCGCCGACTGCGTCTTGGCGGGGGCGCGGTTGAGCTCGTCGGCCAAGAGGACGTGGGTGAAGATGGGCCCGCGGTGCACCTCAAAGCGCCGCTCCTGCGGGTTAAAGACGGCGCCGCCGAGGATGTCGGCGGGGAGGAGGTCGGGGGTGAGCTGCACGCGCTTGAGGGGGCAGCCGCACACCGCCGCCACGCTCTGCGCGAGGGTGGTCTTGGCCACCCCCGGCACCCCCTCGAGCAGCACGTGCCCGCGCGCGATGAGCGCCACGAGAATCAGCTCCGCGTGGGGCTCATCGGAGAGGTAGGCGCGGCGCGCCTCCTGCACGCACTCACGGAAGATGAGCGCGGCGCGCTCAAAGCGGCTCGCGCTGGGGCGCTCGCCGCGCCCGCCGCGCTCACCGCGCCCGGCGGACTCCGAGGAGTCCGGGGAGCCCGGGGCCTCCGGGGACCCCGAGGCCTCCGGGGACGCGAGAGGATGAGGGGCACCGGGGGACTCAGGGACGGCTGGGAGGACGGAGAGGGGCGTCATGGAGGACTCCGCGAAGGGCGCGCCGCGCGGGGGCGGCGCGAGGGGGGCGAGGGCGAGCGCCTCAAGATTCCTCAAGGCGCCGCCGGAGTCGAGAGAGGACATAGAGCGCGCCGGCGGCGCAGAGCAGTCGCGCGCCGTGCCCCTCGGGGTCTAGGACGTCCTGCGCGAGCGCCCCGAGCGCGCGCCCCTGCCGCCCGAGCGCCTCGAGGAGCGCGCGCAGCGCCCTCGCCGCCTTCTCCCCCGCCTCCTCCCCCGCCTCCTCCCCCGCCTCCCCGTCCCCCGCCGCGCCCCTCCCCCTGTCGCTCGGCGGCGTGAGGTGAGAGGAGGAGGTGAGGAGCGTGACGGCGCACAGCGGCGCCCCTGGGGGCGACGGGGGGTCGTGGGCGGCCGACCGGCGCCGCGCCGTCTCGCGCGCCACGTACCGCTCTAGAGGCGTCGGCGCCCCGTCCGGCAGCAGCTGATCGCTCAAGGCGGCGGCGTCCCCGAGGACAAAGAGCGCGCCCGCGCCGTACTGAAAGTGGTAGCCCGCGGAGTCCCCCGCCGCGTCCACCCACAGGGGCGTCAGCGCGGAGCGGAGCACCGCCGGCGACTCCGTAAAGGTGACCGCCTGCGCGCCCACGAAGGGCGACGCGGGCGTCGCGGCGGACGCCGAGAGCCACCAGAGCGCCCGCAGGCGCGGCGGAGTCCCCTGGGGGGGGGCGGAGGCGGCGAAGCCCATGACCGCGAGCGGCTCACGCGCCGCCGCGAGCGACCGCTCATCGAGCAGGAGCGCCGCGCGCCCCCCCGCTTGAATCCACCCCGCGAGCCCATCGAGCGGCGCGCGCGGCGCCACGAGCAGCAGCAGCTCACGCGTGGGCACCTCCGCCAGCGAGACGCGCCCCATGGGCACGTGGACCGCCGCGCCGCAGACCTCCTCAAAGGCGAGGGCCAGCCGAGACCAGCTCAGCGCCCCCGCCAGCGGCGACGGCGGCCCCAGCGGCGCCCCCCCCGCCCCCGGCGCCCCCCCCGCCCCCGGCGCCCCCCCCGCCTCCGGCGCCCAGAGGAGGAGGGCGGCGAGGAGGGCCCCCGCCCCGCCCCGCGCCAGCGCCCCCTGCGCGGCGGCGAGGGGCGCCGGCGGGCGGGGCGGCGGGGCGCTCGGCGCGCCGCGGCGCGCGTCCGCCGGCGGGAAGCACAGCTGCGGGCGACCGCCGCACAGCCCCCACCCCAGCGCCGGCAGGCGCGCCGCCCTGTCCGCCGCGAGCGCCCCGGCGGGGGACTCGTAGAGGGCGGCCTCCGCCTCCGCGAGCAGCGCCGCGCGCCCCCCCTCGCCGCGCGCCATCAGGTCATCAGCGATGCGCGCGAGGGGGAGGCGCCCAAAGGAATCCGGGAGGGCGAGGCGGAGCTGGCGCTTGAGCGCGTCGCGCGCCGGCCAGAGGGGCAGAGTGAGCAGGGCGGCGGCGGCGAGCCCCCGCGGGCGCTCCACGGCGAGCGGCTCGTAGCCCTCCGCGACGGCCCAGAGCCACAGCCCGGGCGCGCGCGGGTCAGCGTCGTCCTCGGCGGCGTCCGCTGAGGCGGAGGCGACGGGCGCGGGGGCGCGCTCGCCCGCGCGCACCTGCACAGACGCGCGCACCGCCGCCGCCGGGGGGAGCGGCGCCGCGGTCACCCACGGCGACAGCAGCCCTGGCGGCGTGACCACGAGGACGCGCCCGGCGAGGGGCTGGCGCGTGAGGGCGTCGCGGAGCTCCACGCGCAGGAGCGCGCCCCCGTGATCGCTCCCGTTCGCGCCCCTGAGCGCGCGCCCTCCCTCCCCGCCCAGCCCCTTGACCTCCGAGGCGCCCAGGAGGCGGAGCGACACGTCGAGCGGCGCCGCATCGCCCCCCTCCTCCCCCTCCCCCTCGCCGCCCTCGCGCCGCGCGCGCCGCAGGAGGGGCGCGGCGGCGAGGAGCGCGAAGAGCGCGGCGAGCCCCGCGCGCGCCCAGGGCGCCAGCGCCGAGAGGGGGGCGACGGGCGACGCGAGTCGCAGCCGCGCCGGGCGCGCCAGGGGCGTGGGGGCGACGTCCTCCACGCGCACGCTGAGAGGCGCCCCGCCGCGCGGCGGCGCCCCGACCTCTAGGCGCCACTCCCCTCGCGCGTCGAGCAGGCTCTCGGCGAGCGTGTGCTCCTCTGCGGTCCCCTCCCCCGCCACCAAGCGAGCGCGCAGGCGTGGGCGCGTCGCCGCCCACCGCGCCCCCCACGGCCGCCCCTCCCCGGGGCGCGCCCCCCCGCGCCACGCCACGCGCCCCCCCCACCCGCGCTCCACCGCCGTCAGCTCCAAGGCCACCGCCCCCGTCGCCACCACCATGAGGTGCGCGTCGCTGATTCGCTGCCAGCGCGTCCGCGGGCTGCGCGCCGAGAGCACCGTGCAGCCCACCTCCCGCGGCGCAAACACCCCCGCCCCCTCCCCCTCCGCCGCGAGCAGCGCCCCCCCCACGGCCTCCAGCGGCGCCCCGGAGGGCGCCCCGAGCTCCTCCTCGCGCGGCGCGCAGGGGCGGGCGGTGAGGAGCGGGAGGAGCGAGCGGGCGGAGGGGAGGGTCACCTCGGGGGGGAGCGTGAGCGAGGGGGCGTAGCGGAGCGGCGCGTCGCTGAGGAGCGACACGCGCGACACGCCGGATTCGCGGGCGTCGCCGGGGGCGCCAGGGGCGCTGGGCGGCTCAAGCGCCCGCAGCTCCCACGCGCCGATGAGGTACTGCGGCGTGAAGGACGCCAGGAGCGCCATGTCCCTCGTCGTCTCCCCTCTCACCCGCAGCGGGATCGACACGGGGGACAGGGGGGGGGGCGCGCCCGGCAGGCTGAGGTGGTGTAGCCCGAGCTTGTGGACGCAGGCGAGCGGGAACAGCGACGAGAGCGCGCCTCGGTCAACGCTCCGGTATGACCACCGCGCCGCGCACATCACCCCCACCTCTAGGTCGAGGGGCTCGCCGCGGGGCGAGGTGAGCGTGGCGTTGAGGAGGACCTCCATCTCCGTCCCCAGGGGCGGCGCCAGCGGCGCCCCCGGGGCGGCGTCGTGGACCCAGCGCGTGAGGAGAGCATAGCGCGACGCGGTGAGCGTTGGTTTCGTCACGACCACGAGCGGCATACCGCCCGCCGCGCTCGGGTGCAGGGGGCTGAGGAGGGCGCCGACGAGCGCCCAGGCGGCGAGGCGGGCGCGGCGGGGGCGGCGGGCGCGGCGTTTGGCGGGTGTGCGAAACAACTTCCCTGCCCCTCACGCCGCGCGGCGCTCACGGCGCGCGCTCGGCGTGTTCGGTTGACTTGACTAGGAGAGTGTTTAACACTCTGCGGGCGCGAGAGTCGACCGCTTTTGGCGCGCGCGGGGCTCGGCCCCTATGCCCAACACGCACCAACACCCCGAGGGCGCCCGCGCGTGTGGCGGCGAGCGCTATTTTTTTATTCCTTGGAGCGCCTCATGGCAGAACTCACCCCCTCCCCTTGGGCGCCCTTCAGCGCCGAGTCCCTCGCGGCGCGAGCGCGCCTTGAGCTCGCGCCGCGGCGAGAGGAGCAGCCGCGAGACGCCCAGCCGCCAGCGAGCGCCGACGAGGGCGCGGCGGCGGAGGCGCCCGCGACGCAGCTCAAGAGTCTCCCCACCCTGCGCCCCCCCCGCGAGTGGGGCCTCGGCGAGGGCGAGGGCGCCACCAGCCCTCAGAGTCTCGCCTTCCACGGCCTCCTCTTGCTCTTGGCGCTCTACCTGGTGCTGCGCGTGCGCCGAGAGCGCCGCGATGCGCCCGCAGCGCCCGCCGCCGCGCCCGCCCCCGCGCCCGCCCCCAAAGCCACCCCCGCCTCCCCCGCCAGGACCGCGCCCGCGCCGCGCCTCGTGGTCACGCCCCCCGCGGCGCGCAAGACTCTAGAGGAGCG